>NZ_JBHVEE010000123.1:0-29767 GCF_042802415.1 Streptomyces sp. NPDC057486
AGGGTCGTCCTCGTACTGGACGTACGTGGACGACCCCGACAACGCAGCGAGTGTGCGTGCCGGGCGTCGCGGGGCAGGCGGGACTTCCGACACACCCTAGGCGATGGTGATGGCGCCGGTGAGCAAGGCGAAGGCGATGTAGGCGAGGGAGACGGGGATGCCCCAGCGCAGGGCGGTCCTGTGGAAGTCGCCGAGGTCCGCCTTGACGAGGCCGAGAAGGACCCACAGGGGGGCGGAGGTGGGGCCCATCATGTGCAGGATCTGGCCGATGGCGCCGGCGCGGGCGATCTCGTTGGCATGGATGCCGTAGTGCCCGGCGGATTCGGCGAGGACGGGGACGACGCCGAACCAGTAGGCGTCGTTCGACATGAAGAAGCCGAGCGGGAGGGCGAGTACGGCGGTGAAGAGGGGGACGAGGTTGCCCCAGGTGTCGGGGACGACGGACAGGGCGGCGTTCGCCATCGCCTTGATCATTCCGGCGTCGGTCATGATGCCGGTGAAGATACCGGCGGCGAGGACGAGCATCATGACGGGCACCGCGTTGGCGGCCTGCCGCTTGATGAGTTCTTGCTGTTCCTCGATGGTGCGGATGTTGATGAGCAGGGCGATGACGAAGGCAACCATGAACAGGACGACGAGGTCGGCCACTTCGAGGATGAGCAGAACCATCAGGGCGGCCGTGAGGGCGGCGTTGGCCCACATGCGCCAGCCGGCCCGGACGGTGGGGATGGCGTCGCCGGAGGCGACCTCGAGCCGGTAGGCGTTCAGCTTGTCGGGGTCGATCCTGCGGCGTTCGCGCAGGCCGAGCCAGTGGGCGACGGCGATGATGGCCAGGCTGGTGAGGGCCATGGGGCCGATCATGTGGACGAAGTACTCGCCGGCGTCGAGATGGAGGGCGCTGATGCCGCGGGTGGCGGCGCCGCCCCAGGGGGTGGTGCCGGAGATGGTGCCGAGCGCCATGGCGGCGAGGGCGGCCAGCACGAGCGGGTTCATGCCCAGACGGCGATAGATCGGCAGGAACGCGGAGCAGACGATCATGTAGCTGGTGGTGCCGTCGCCGTCGAGGGCGACGAGGAGGGAGAGGACGGCGGTGCCGACCACGATGCGGACCGGATCACCCTTGGAGGCGCGGATGATGAGGGCCGATATGGGATCGAAGAGCCTGGCCTCCATCATCAGGCCGAAGTAGAGGACCGCGAACAGGAGTAGGGCCGCGGTAGGGGCGACGGTGTCCAGCCCGTTGATGATCATGTCGCCGAGCTTGGTGCCCTTGCCGGCGATGACGGCGGCGGCGATGGGGGTGAGCATGATGGCGGTGAATGCGGAGAGGTACTTGCGCATCACGAGCAGCATGAAGCTGCCCAGTGTGGCGAAGCCGAGGACGGCGAGCATCGTTGCTCCTTAGGACAGGGCTCGAGGCCACCGGCAGGGGCGGCCAGGGGGTGCGGGGTCAGCGGGGCAGGCGGATGCCCGGCCGTGCACACGGTGCCGTTCCCGGCGCGGAATGCGGGGCGCTCATGGTGGGTGCGGCTCCTGTGGCGGTCTGTGCCCTGCGTCATGGCGGCGCTGCGACGCGGGACACCGGGAGGGGCGCTGCGCAGCTGCGGCGCGGCTCGGCGCAGGGCTGATGACCGGGCGTGCGGGAAGAGCGAACCTGCAGGGCGGCTCAGGTGTCTGTGCGGGCACGACTGGTTGCGGCTAACCGGTTTACCGGTTGGCCGGTAGGAAACTAGACTCAGGGTGATTCGTCAATACCGAAATGAGGGAATCCATGACCGAACTCTCGAGAATCACGGTCGAGCCGCGGGAGCCGCTGGCCACCGAGGTCTCGCGCCGCCTCATCGATTACCTGATGTCCGGTGCGGTGCAGCCCGGCGACCGCATCCCCTCGGAGCGGCGGCTCACCGAGATGCTCGGAGTCAACCGGCCGACCGTGCGCGAGGCGATCAAGTCCCTCGGGTTCCTGGGGCTGCTGGAGATCCGGCAATCCAGCGGGACCTACTTCCGTGGCACCGATTCCGACGTCCTCTACCGCCTCTTCGAACTGGGCCTCGTCCTCGGTGAGCGCGGCGCGAAGGACATGGTGCAGGCCCGTGCCGAGCTGGAGGTCGTCGTCGCGGGACTCGCCGCCGAAGCTCGCGACGAGGCTGGGGTGGACCTGCTGTGCGCCCGGCTCGCGACGATGCGCGAGTGCCCCGACGTGGAGTTCGCCGAAGCGGACACGGCCTTCCATGCCGCACTTGCCGAGCTGGCCGGTAACTCGGTCCTCAGGGACATGCTCAAGGGGATGCGCGCCATGATCCAGCGCGGCTGGGTCGAGCGCACCGGCGCTGTCCGGCCCCGCGAGGTCGCCTACGCCGACCACGTGCCGATCTTCGAAGCGGTCGCGAAGGGGGACGCCACCGCCGCGCGCGCGGCGATGGCCCAGCACATGCAGGGCGCCTCGCGCCGCCTGCGCGAGGCGCTGCAACAGAACGCCGCCGACTGACCCGGGGCTGCTCGAAGGGGTGTGTTTCCGTGATCGGGAGCGGCCCCGCACACTCTCATCCGGTTTACCGGTTGACCGGTTGACCGGGTGTGTCTAGAGTGGCGCCGCGGCACCGAACCGAGCAGTGCCGCCGACCGGAAGAGGGGAAACCCGGTGAACGACCACCCACCGCTGATCGCCATGATCCATGCCGTTCCTGCCGGCGCCCGGATCGCTCAAGACGCTTTCGCCCGGGAGTTTCCCGAGGCCCGGTTGTGGAATCTGCTCGACGACCGGCTCCTCGACGACGCCCGAGCCGTCGGGGGACTCGACGCCGCCCTGCGGCGCCGCATGCTGCGCCTGATCGGCCACGCCGCCGAAGGTGGAGCGCAGGGCGTGCTGCTCACCTGCTCCTCGTACGGCGAAGTCGTCGACGCGGCCCGCACACTGTGGAAGATCCCCGTGCTGAAGTCGGACGAGTCGATGTTCCACGCCGCACTCACCGGCCCCTACGACCGCCTCGCCGTCGCCGCCTCCACACCCCCGGCCGTGCCGGCCGCCCTGGCCCAGCTCGACGAGCTGTCCGCCCGGCTACGGCCCGGCCGTCCGGCCCGGATCGCCGCCGTGCTGAGCGAGGCCGCCGCAACCGCGGCCACCACGCAGCAGGCCGCCCGTCACTTGGCCGACGCGCTGCACGCCACAGAGGCCGACGACATCCAGGCCGTGCTGCTCGCCCAGTACTCCCTGGCCCCGGTCGGCCCCGCACTGTCCGATCTGCTGGGCCTGCCCGTCCTGGACGGCGCCGGCGCCGCCGCCCGGGACCTGCGTACCACCCTGCTGCCGCAGGTGCTCGCCCCTGCTCAGGTCGCATCATGAGCGCGTACACATCTTCCGCCGCTCTCCCGGGCACCGGCAGCCCGGCCTGGCCGCTGGCCTATACGGTCTCGTCCGACGACTGCCGTACCCCCACGCCGCTCGGATTCGCCGCCCCGCTCGCCGAGGCTGCCGGTCACTTGGCCGAACTCGGCTACGACGCAGTAGAGGTCCAGGTCCGCGAGGTCGATGCCCGCGATGCGGAACGCCTCGGCGCAGCGGTCGGACGGACCGGCCTTCGCATCGTGGCCCTGGGCACCGGGCCCGTTGCCGCCCAGGACGGCCTGACTCTCACCGATCCCGCCCCGGACGTGCGCCGACACGCTCTGGACCGGCTGCTCGCCGCCGCCCGCCTGGCTGCCGTGCTGAAGGTGCCGCTCACCCTGGGGCAAGCCCGCGGCACCTTCCTGCCCGGCCTCGAAGACCTCCAGCGGCACTGGACCGAAGAGGCCGTGCGCCAACTCGCCGTCGAGGCCGCCGCGCTGGGTACCCGGCTGCTGATCGAGCCGCAGACCCGCGCCAACACCTCCCTGTGGCACACCCCGGACGAGGCCCTCGTGTTCACCGCCACGGTCGAGGCGCCCACCGCGCTCGTGCTCGACACCCATCACCTGGAGGCAGAAGGCCTCGACTCGGCGACCGCCGTCGCCGCTCATGCCAAGGCGACCGCCTGCCTCCAACTCGCCTCCGCCACCGGGCGCGGCCCGCTGACGGTGGGCGACCACCGGCTGCCCGCCCTGCTGCGCGCGCTGCACGACGGTGACTTCACCGGCTGGCTCACCTTGGAGCACGCCCAGGAGGGTGACAGCGTGCGGGCCGCCGGCCGCTCCTGGACCGCTGTGCACGACGCCGCAGCAGCCCTGACCTGACAACCCCCACAGCCTGCTTCCCCTGCACCACCTGACCGGAGAGGAACCGGATATGAGCACCACCTACCGCCTCGGCGTCCTGGAGGGCGACGGCATCGGCCCCGAGATCGTCCCGTCCGCCGTGGAGATCGCCACCGCCGCAGCCCGCGTCACCGGCACCTCCGTCGACTGGGTCACCCTGCCGCTCGGCGCCGCCGCCATCACCACCCACAACACCCCGGTCCCGGACGAGACCACGACCGCGCTCGCCGACCTGGACGGCTGGTATCTGGGCCCGCACGACTCCGTGTCCTACCCCGAGCCGCACAAGTCCGCCCTCAACCCGTCGGGCAACCTGCGCAAGCACTTCCAGCTGTTCGCCAACATCCGCCCGGCCAAGAGCTTCCCCGGGGCGAAGGCGGTGTGCGACAACGCCGACCTGGTGATCGTCCGGGAGAACACCGAGGGCTTCTACGCAGACCGCAACACCTTCGCCGGCACCGGCGAGTTCATGCCCACCGAGAACACGGCGATCATGCTGGGCATCATCACCCGTGAGGCCACCGAGCGGGTTGCCCGCGTCGCCTTCGACCTGGCCCGCTCGCGCCGCAAGAAGCTGACCATCGTCCACAAGGCCAACGTCCTCAAGCTCACCACCGGACTGTTCCGCACCGTGTGCCAGGAAGTCGCCGAGGACTACCCGGACGTGGCGGTCGACGACTTCCACATCGACGCCATGACCGTCCACCTGGTGCGCCGTGCCCAGGACTTCGACGTCATCGTCACCGAGAACATGTTCGGCGACATCCTCTCCGACCTCGCCGGTGAGATCTCCGGATCGCTCGGGACCGCTCCGTCCATCAACGCCTCCGCCGACCGGGCCATGGCCCAGGCATCCCACGGCTCCGCCCCCGACATCGCCGGACAGAACATCGCCAACCCGGTCGCGATGATCCTTTCCGGAGCGATGCTCTTCGAGTGGCTGGCCGCCCGCCACGACGCACCGGCCCTGACCAAGGTTGCCGAGATCATCGAGGCGGGCGTCGCCCAGGCCATCGCATCCGGCACATCGACCCGTGACCTGGGCGGCTCAGCCTCCACCACCGAATTCACCGCCACCGTCATCAAGGCCATCGAGGCCGGCGCCGGCCAGAACTGACCCAACGCCGGCCGGAACCCCCGATCGACCCGGCCACGGGGCGGGCGCCCCCCTTGCCCTGACCGGCGCCCGCCCCGTGTCAGACCGCACCGTTCGCACGCCACAGGAGAGCCCACCCATGACCCTGCGCATCGGCTGCATAGCCGACGACTTCACCGGCGGCACCGACGTCGCGGCCGCCTTCCGGCGCGCGGGCCTGCGCACCGCACTCGTCTTCGGTGTCCCTGACACCGAAACACCCTTGCCCGACGATTGCGATGCCGCGGTCATCGCCCTCAAATCCCGCTCCACTGCGGCAGGCGAAGCCGTCGACGACTCCCTCGCAGCTCAACGCTGGCTGTGGTCCAAGGGCGCCGCCCAGATCTATTTCAAGTACTGCTCCACCTTCGACTCCACCCCCAAGGGCAACATCGGCCCGGTCACCGACGCCCTCCTGGACGCCGCCGGTGCGCGGCTCACCCTGGCCTGCCCGGCGTCCCCGCCCAACGGCCGCACGGTCTACCAGGGCCACCTGTTCGTCCACGACCAGCTGCTGAGCGACTCACCGCTGCGCCACCACCCGCTCAACCCGATGACCGACCCGTCCCTGCCCCGTCTGCTGGCCGCACAGACCCCGCACCGCGTCGGTCTCATCGCCCTGCCCACCGTCCGCGCAGGCGTCGACGCCGTGCGCGAGGCGCTGCTGACCCACGAACGCGACGGCGTACGGCACGTGATCGCGGACGCGCTCGACGACGACGACCTCGCCGTCCTGGGCGCCGCCGCCCTCGAACTGCCGGTGGTCACCGGCGCCGCGGGCCTGGCAGAAGGACTCGGCCGCGCCTATCCGGCCTCGGGCACCACCGCAGCCGAACCGCTGCCGACCGGCGGCCGGTCCGCCGTCCTGGCCGGCAGTTGCTCGGCCCGCACCCTGGAACAGATCGCCCAGTTCTACGCCGCCGGGCTCCCTTCGCTGCATCTCGACGTCCTCGCGGCCGCCGCCGGCCGCGACGTCGTCGCCGAGGCGCTCGACTGGTACGACGCCCAAGACCCCGAACTCCCCGTCCTCATCTACGCCTCCGCTTCGCCCGATGAACTCACCGCCGTGCAACAACAGTTGGGCGTCGGTGAGGCCGCCGCCCAGGTCGAGGGGCTGCTGGGCGCACTCGCTGTCCACCTCGTCGACCGGGGCCTGCGCCGCCTCCTTGTCGCCGGCGGCGAAACCTCCGGTGCCGTGACCACCGTCCTGAACATCCGCACCGTCCTGGTCGCGGAGGAAGCCGACCCCGGCGTCCCCTGGACCCGCACCACCACACGCGGCCGCGACCTCGCCCTCATGCTCAAGTCCGGCAATTTCGGTGCCCCGGACCTGTGCGTCCGCGCGCTCGAGGAGACACGATGAGCCCCTACGCCGACGAAGCGGCCGCCCGCGCCGGGATCGTGCGCACAGCCCGCTCCCTGTTCATGCGCGGTCTCACCCACGGCTCCACCGGCAACCTGTCCGTCCGCCTCGCCGACGGGAGCCTTCTGCTCACTCCCACCGGCTCCAGCCTGGGCACCCTCACCGAGGACACCCTGTCGCGCACCGACGTGAACGCTCAGCACCTCGACGGGCCACGCCCCACCAAGGAGGCGTTCCTGCACGCCGCGTTCTACCGTGCCCGGCCAGGTGCCCACGCCGTCGTCCATCTGCACTCCACCCACGCGACGGGCGTCTCCTGCCTCGCCGACGCCAATCCCGACAACGCTCTGCCACCGCTGACCGCGTACTACGCGATGCGCATCGGATCACTCCCACTGCTTCCCTACCACGCACCCGGCGACAACCGCCTCGGGCCGCTCGCGGAAAGGACGGCACGCACCCACCACGCGGTCCTGCTCGCCAACCACGGCCCAGTCGTCGCCGCGACCACCCTTGAGCAGGCCGCCGACGCCACCGAAGAGCTCGAGGAGACCGCCAAACTCCATCTCCTCCTGCAGGGCCACCACACCCGCCCCCTCACCCCCGAGCAGGCTGTCGCGCTCGCGCCCACCCACTGACGACCGGACAGGCCGAGCGCGACAGCCCCCAACGCACTGTGTGATCGGCGCGCTCGCCGTGATCCTGCTGGTCACCATCCGGTACGAGATCAACGAGGTGGTCACGGGTCTCGTCGGTGTGGTTTTGATCGCCTGGTCGTTCCGGTCGTCGGTGCGGCGGAACAAGGCACTTGCGGCGGCCGGAGGAAACACCCACGGCCCGGACGGGACCGAGGTCACGTCCTGTCTCTGACCCACGCGCCGCGGGGGCGCATCCGGATCGGCCGGGCGAGACCGTCATCGGCGCCGGCGGCACCCTCACGGTCACCGCCGAAGATCTCTGCCGGGACGCAGCGGCCTGCCGGTGACCGGCGTCGTCGTCGAACCGAAGGAGGCACGGAAGTACCAGGTCACCGCGGCCGAGCGGCCGCACTTGCGCACCGCGGACGGGTCCTTCAGCACCTGGTGGCAGCCGGGCCCGGTCCGGTACGGGGGCGGCGGACCGCACCGCCCCCGTACCGCTCAACGCGTCAGCGCCAAGGGCCCGTCACCGCGAACGTCGTCCCCGGTTTGTAGCAGTTCACGAACATCGTCCCGTCGTCCGGCGCGAACGTGACCCCGGCGAACTCGCCCCACTCCGGTTCCTCCGCCGTCCCGATGTTCTGCCGGCCGCGCGCCATCGCGTACACCTCGCCGTGCCGCGTCACGCCGAACACGTGCTGGGCGCCGTTGCCGTCCTCGCACACCATCAGCCCGCCGTCGGACGTCAGACAGATGTTGTCGGGGGACTCACCGGGCAACTGCACGTCCGTACCCGGACCGAAGACGACCACCAGCGTGAGGCGGCGCCGCTTCGGCTCGTACCGCCACACCTGCCCGAAGTGGTCGGCCGCCGAGCCCGCCGCGCTCTGCGCGAAGCTGGAGACGAAGTAGACCGACGAGCCGCCCCAGTAGCAGCCCTCCAGTTTCTGGGCGTGCGTGATGCCCTTCGGGCCGAAGTCCTGGAACCGGATCGGCGTTGTGGCGGCCTGCGGATCCGGTACGGGGACCCACTCGATCCGGTCGAAGGTCGCACCGGTCTCCTGGATGACGGAGAGGTCGGGGACACCGGGCACCCGCATGGCCTGCAGCTCGCCGCCGGCCCGCAGTGAGCCGGTGCCGCCCAGCGGTTTCTCCGGAAGGAAGCGGTAGAAGAGTCCGAACGGCTTGTCGAAGGCATCCTCCGTCTCGTAGACGATCCCGTTGCTCGGATCGATCGCGATCGCCTCGTGCTGGAAGCGGCCCATCGCGGTGAGCGGCACGGCTCCGGTGCGGCGCGGGTCGGCGCCGTCCACTTCGAAGATGAAGCCGTGGTCCTTGGTGTAGCCGTTGGTGCCGGCCCGGTCCTCGGTCTCCTCGCAGGTCAGCCAGGTGTTCCACGGGGTCCGGCCGCCTGCGCAGTTCACCGCCGTGCCGGCGATGGCCACGCGTTCACCGAGGACCGCGCCCCGGCTGTCGAGCTCCAGCGCCGTGCAGCCGCCCTTGCCCATCGGGTCGTAGGTGAGGCCGTCGACGGTCGGGACCGGGATCTTCGCGGTGACCCGGTTCTCGTGGTTGCGGACGAGATGGACGCGGCCCCGGCGGCCGGTGAACGCCGCCATCCCGTCGTGGTTGCTGGGGACCCGGCCCTCGCCGGAGCGGAGCTGGTCGCCCTCCCGGGACAGGACCCGGTAGCGGAACCCCTGCGGCAGATCGAGCAGACCGTCGGGGTCGGGGACCAGCGGACCGTAGCCGCTGTGGCCACGGGCGGCCGCGGTGCCCGCGAAGAGTTCGGAGAAGGCCCCGGCGAAGGCGATCGAGACAGCGGTCGCACCGCTGCCGGCCAGGACCTGGCGTCGTGTTGCGAGTCGTCGAGATGCGGTTGATGACATGAGGCAACTCCCTGTTGGCGGACAGGAGAAGTGACCCGCATGTGTGTACCACGCGTTTCGTCGCGCGGGAACCACGCGGGTCACTGAGCCTCGTGTGTGTCACGGGTCCGCAGGGGCCCGTGGGATCACCCGCGGGGCCGCCTGTGCGGTCAGACGAGCGACGCGGTCAGTGTGATCGTCGTGCCCGTGAGGGCCTGGCTGACCGGGCAGTTCGCCTTGGCGTCCTCGGCGGCCTTGATGAAGCCCGCCTCGTCGAGACCGGGCACCTCGCCCTGCACGGTGAGGTGGATGCCGGTGATGCCGGTGCCGGGCTGGAAGGTGACCTCGGCCTGGGTGTTCAGCCGGGTCGGCGCGGTGCCGGCCGTGGTCAGACCGTTGGACAGGGCCATCGAGAAGCAGCTGGAGTGCGCCGCCGCGATGAGCTCCTCCGGGCTGGTCTTGCCGTTCGCCTTCTCCGCGCGCGACGGCCACGACACCGCGTAGTCCCCGATGCCGGAGGAGTCGAAGGTGACAACGCCCTTGCCCTCGACGAGGTTGCCTTCCCAGACCGTGTGCGCCTGACGCGTGGTTGCCATGCTGGATCCCTTCGGATGGGTGGAGTTACCGCACCCGAACCTACTGCGCCACCAGTCCCTTTGCGTCGCGCGCCAGCGCCGTCAGGCGGGAGATCGCCCGGAAGTACTTCTTCCGGTACCCCCCGTTCAGCATCTCGTCGCTGAACAGATGGTCGAACGGGAGCCCCGACGCGAGCACCGGGACCTCCCGGTCGTACAGCCGGTCGGCGAGCACGACGAGCCGCAGCGCCGTCGACTGGTCCGGCACCGCCTGCACGTCGGTGAGGCACACCGCGCGGATGCCGTCCGTCAGCGCGCCGTACCGGCTCGGATGGACGCGGGCGAGATGGTCGAGCAGCGACGGGAAGTCGTCCAGGCTGGCGCCCTCGGTGGCGTACGCGGCCCGCGTGACCTGCTCGTCGGAGTACGGCGCCGGTGCCTCGGGCAGCCCGCGGTGCCGGTAGTCCTCGCCGTCGATCCGCAGCGGCCGGAAGTGCGAGGACAGCCCCTGGATCTCCCGCAGGAAGTCGGCGGCGGCGAAGCGCCCCTCGCCGAGCTTGCCGGGCAGCGTGTTGGAGGTGGCGGCGAGAGCGACCCCCGCCTCGACCAGCCTGCTGAGCAGCGACGACACGAGAACGGTGTCACCCGGGTCGTCGAGCTCGAACTCGTCGATGCACAGGAGCCGGTGCCCGCTGAGCGTCTGCACGGTCTGCTGGAAGCCCAGCGCGCCCACCAGGTTGGTCAGCTCGACGAAGGTGCCGAACGCCTTCAGCGACGGAGCGGCGGGTGTGGCGTGCCAGAGCGAGGCGAGGAGATGCGTCTTGCCGACGCCGTACCCGCCGTCGAGATAGACACCGCGCGGCCCGGAGGCCGGTGCCGCCTTCCTGCCGAACCGCCACCACCCCTCCGAGGATCCGCTTCGCGTGCTCCCCTTCTTGCCCGCACCCGTCGCGTGGGCCCCACCGAGCCCGTGCGCGAACTCGTCGAGAACCTTCACCGCGTCGGTCTGGCTGGGCTGGTCGGGATCGGGGACGTACGTGTCGAAACGTACCGAGTCGAAGCGCGGCGGCGGCACCATCTCGGCGACCAGGCGGTCGGCGGGGACGTGCGGCTCAAGGGCACACAGGGACAGCGGGGCCGTTTCGGCTATGGGGCTCTGCCCCGGCACGGCGGTGGATGACGACACAGCACTCAAGCTTAAGCGCCATGCGAGACTGCACGGATGCGACGCCTCTTCCCTGTGACCGACCCGACACCGGCTGCCGAAGGAGGGGAGTGGAGTCTGGACGAGCTCGCCGACGCCTATGCGTACCCAGCAGGTGAAGGCTCCTGGCTGCGCGCCAACATGGTCTCCACCCTCGACGGCGCCGCGCAGCACGACGGACGCTCGCAGCCGATCTCGTCCGACACGGACATGCGGATCTTCGGCACGCTGCGCGCGCTGGCCGATGTGATCGTGGTGGGTGCGGAGACCGTACGGATGGAGGGGTACCGGCCCGCCAGGGCCCGGGACGCGTTCGCCGCGCGGCGGGCGGCGGCCGGGCAGGGTCCCGCTCCGGCGATCGCCGTCGTCAGCGGGAGCCTGGACCTGGATTTCTCGCTCCCGCTCTTCGTCTCGCCGCTCGTCCCGACCCTCGTGGTCACCGGGGCCGGTGCGCCGCCGGACCGGGTCGCGGCGGCCCGGAGCGCGGGCGCCGAGGTGGTGATCGCGGGGGAGGGTGCCCGGGTGGACCCCACCCGGGTCGTGCGGGAGCTCGCGGACCGCGGGCTGGGGCGGCAGCTGGCGGAGGGCGGGCCCCGGCTGCTCGGGCAGTTCGTGGCCGCCGGGGTGCTGGACGAGCTCTGTCTCACCCTCTCGCCCATGCTGACCGCCGGCGACGCCCAGCGGATCACGGGCGGCCCCTCGGTGGCGGTACCGGAACCATTCGTCCTCGCTTCGATACTGGAAGAGGCCGGGTTCCTCTTCACTCGGTACCGTCGGATTTGACCATCGGCGGAATTTCCCGTTCCGGTTAGCCCCCGGTGGGCACAATTACTCACGCAGACCCCGTGGGAGCACGGGGAAGGATGGTTTCAGCAACGGCCGTCGAGGGTCGATGAGGCAGAAGGGCGCCCGAGGTGTTCACCAGCGTTTTGATGATCGAGAAGCCCCTTACTTCCGAGGACGTCGAGTTCGTCACCACCCTGCACGGGGAGGAAGAGACCTCGTTCGTCGTACTGATGCAGCCACGCGGAGACCAGGCCGACGTACTGCTGCGCGCCATCGACGACGTGGCGATCGGCGAGCTGAAGGAAGCCGCCCGCGAGCTCGAGGAGCCGGAGGGCAAGGACGCCAGGCAACCCGCCGAACTGGCACTCGAGGTATCGCTCGCCGCCCTGCGCCAGGCAGGCTCGGAGGCCGTCGGACAGGTGGTCGAGGACCGTCCCCTGGACAAGCTGAAGTCCGTCGTCGACGAGGCGGGGGCGGACGAGGTCATCGTGCTGACCGCTCCGCACTACGTGGAGGAGTTCTTCCACCGCGACTGGGCCTCCCGGGCCCGGCACAAGGTCGGCGTACCGGTGCTCAAGCTCTTCGCGCACAGCGAATAGGCTGGGGGGCCACTCACAACGACTTCTGGGGAGACACACGCATGGCACCCGGTATTCCTGCCGCCATGGAACGGCCGCACTTCATCGGCATCGGCGGCGCCGGAATGTCGGGCATCGCGCAGATCCTCGCCCGGCGCGGCGCGAAGGTCGCGGGCAGCGACGCCAAGGAGTCCGGCACGGCCGAGGCACTGCGGGCGCTGGGGGCGACCGTCCACATCGGGCACGCCGCCGCTCATCTGGCGGACGACGCGTCCTGCGTGATCGTCTCCAGCGCCATCCGCGCCGACAACCCGGAGCTGGTGCGCGCCGCCGAGCTGTCGATCCCCGTCGTGCACCGCTCCGACGCGCTCGCCTCGCTGATGCAGGGCCTGCGCGCGATCGCCGTCGCGGGCACCCACGGCAAGACGACCACCACGTCGATGCTGGCCGTCGCCCTGTCCGAGCTGGGCCTCGACCCGTCGTACGCCATCGGGGGCGACCTCGCGGGCCCCGGCACGAACGCCAGGCACGGTGAGGGCGACATCTTCGTCGCCGAGGCCGACGAGAGCGACCGCAGCTTCCAGAAGTACGACCCCGAGGTCGCGATCGTCCTCAACGCCGAGCTGGACCACCACGCGAATTACGCCTCGATGGAAGAGATCTACGACTCCTTCGAGACGTTCGTCGGGAAGATCGTCCCCGGCGGCACCCTGGTCGTCTCCGCCGACCAGTCCGGCGCGGTCGAGCTGACGCGGCGGGTACGCGACCTGGCGTCGCTCAACATCGTCACGTACGGCGAGTCCGAGTCGGCCGACGTACGGGTCCACAAGATCACTCCGCGCGGTCTGACCAGCGAAGTCACGGTCCTCCTGAACGGCAAGTACCTCACCTTCACGGTGTCCGTCCCCGGCCGCCACTACGCCCTCAACGCGGTCGCCGCTCTCGTCGCCGGTGTCGCGCTGGGCATCCCGGCCCACAACCTGGCCTCCGCCCTCGGCACGTACACCGGCGTCAAGCGTCGCCTCCAGCTGAAGGGCGAGGCGGCGGGAGTCCAGGTCATCGACTCGTACGCACACCACCCGACCGAGATGACCGCCGACCTCGAAGCGATGCGCGGCGCCGCCGCCGACTCGCGCCTCCTGGTCGTCTTCCAGCCCCACCTCTTCTCCCGCACCCAGGAGCTCGGTACGGAGATGGGCCAGGCCCTCGCCCTCGCCGACGCCTCCGTGGTCCTGGACATCTACCCGGCCCGCGAGGACCCGATCCCGGGCATCACCAGCGCCCTGATCATCGACGCGGCGAAGGCGGCCGGCGCGGATGTCACCGCGGTCCATGACAAGGCGACGGTCCCCGAGGTCATCGCGGGAATGGCGAAGCCCGGGGACCTGGTTCTCACCATGGGGGCGGGCGACGTCACAGACCTCGGCCCGCAGATCCTGGACCACCTGTCTAGCTGAGGGAGCCACCGTGCCGTACGACATCGAGAAGCCGGACGAGGAATGGCGCGCGGAGCTGACGCCCGCCGAGTACGCGGTCCTGCGCCAGGCCGGCACCGAACCGGCCTTCGTCGGTGAGTACACCGACACCAAGACGGCCGGCGTCTACTCCTGCCGGGCCTGCGGCGCCGAGCTGTTCCGCTCGGACACGAAGTTCGAGTCGCACTGCGGCTGGCCGTCCTTCTACGACCCGAAGGACACCGACGCGGTCGAACTGATCCAGGACCGCAGCCACGGCATGGTCCGCACCGAGGTCCGCTGCGCCCGCTGCGGCTCGCACCTGGGGCATGTCTTCGAGGGCGAGGGCTACCCCACGCCGACCGACCAGCGGTACTGCATCAACTCGATCTCGCTGCGCCTGGCACCGGACGAGGGCTAAGGGCTGTCCCGTAATCCCTGGCGGGCGCACGACGACAGCTACGGCACCTCGCTGCGTTGTCGGAACGCCCGAATGCACCCAGTATGAGGCGCGCATGGGCGACTGAGGACACCGCGGCGAGGTGCCGTGCCGGACCGTCGTGGGCCCACGGAGATCGGCCGTGCAGGGCCTGGTCCCGACCTGCCTCATCACTGTGAGGCGACCGCTCCGGCCAGGGGCCCGCGGGTACATCCGAGCGTGACCCGTCAGCGAGCCCGGCGGGCGTTGAGCCGGGCGGCCCGGCGGGTCAGGTAATCGCGCTCGGCGAGGTTGGGTGCCTTGTGGGCCGCCTCGGCGTACAGCCGTGCCGCCGTCGCGAGGTCGCCGTCGCGCTCGTGGAGGTACGCAGCCACTGCGGCGTGGCGGGGCAGTGAGTCGTCCAGCGCCGCGAGCGCCGCCAGCCCGGCCCGCGGTCCGTCGGCCTCGCCGACGGCCACTGCGCGGTTGAGCCGGACGACCGGGCTGTCGGTCAGGCGCGCGAGCTCGTCGTACCACTCGACGATCTGCACCCAGTCGGTCTCCTCGGCGGTGGGCGCGTCGGCGTGGAGTGCCGCGATGGCGGCCTGGGCCTGGAACTCGCCCAGCCGGTCGCGGGCGAGGGCCGCCTGCAGGATCTCGACGCCCTCGGCGATCGACTCGGTGTCCCACCGGCCGCGGTCCTGCTCGGCGAGCGGCACCAGGCTGCCGTCGGGCGCGGTCCGGGTGGCGCGCCGGGCGTGGTGGAGCAGCATGAGGGCGAGCAGCCCCGCCACCTCGGGGTGGTCGATCGTGGCCGCGAGCTGCCGGGTGAGCCGGATGGACTCGGCGGCGAGGTCGACGTCGCCGGAGTAGCCCTCGTTGAAGACCAGGTAGAGGACGCGCAGCACGGTGGCGACGTTGCCGGGCCGGTCGAACCGCACGCCGGAGACGGTGCGCTTGGCACGGCTGATGCGCTGCGCCATGGTCGCCTCGGGCACCAGGTAGGCCTGGGCGATCTGGCGGGTGGTCAGCCCGCCGACGGCGCGCAGTGTGAGCGCGACCGCGGACGACGGTGTCAGTGACGGGTGGGCGCACAGGAAATAGAGCTGGAGCGTGTCGTCCGCCGCGGGCACGGGCCCGGGCGCCGGCTCCTCGTCGACGAGGTCCTCACGCCGGCGGCGGGCGGCGTCCGCCCGGGTCGCGTCGAGGAACCTGCGCCAGGCCACGGTGACCAGCCAGCCCTTTGGGTCCCGAGGCGGTTCGGCCGGCCAGACGCGGACAGCCTCGACCAGCGCGTCCTGCACGGCGTCCTCGGCCGCCGCGAAGTCGGCTCCGCGGCGGACGAGGATGCCGAGCACACTCGGCGTGAGGCTTCTCAGCAGGACCTCGTTCACCTCGGAGGTCACTCCGTGACGGTGGGGTGCACGCCCAGGAACGGACGCAGCTCCAGCCACTCGTGGATCGGCCTGCCGCCCGCACCGGGGGCGGCCGACAGCTCCCCGGCCAGCTCAACGGCGCGCTCGTAGCTGTCGACGTCGATCACCATCCAGCCGGCGATGACGTCCTTGGTCTCGGCGAACGGCCCGTCGGTGACCGGCGGGCGCCCCTCACCGTCGTACCGGACGAACGTCCCCTCGGGGGCGAGCGCCTGACTGTCGACGAACTCGCCGGTCTTCTCGAGCCGGGCCGCGAAGTCGTTCATGTACTGCACGTGCGCCGAGATCTCCTCCGGTGTCCACTGGTCCATGGGCACGTCGTTGACCGCAGTCGGGGCGCCTCGGTAGTGCTTGAGCAGCAAGTACTTGGCCATGGTGTTTCTCCTCGGTGCTGGTGCGACCCATTGTGGTCACGCTCACCGCGGGGACGGAGCCAGTCACGGGTTCTCGACATCGCCGTCCGATTTTTTTGGCTCTCGTTCGGCTGGTGCTGCGAGTCGGCGAGCCGCGTTCACCCCGACCGACCAGCGGTACCGCATCGACTCGATTTCGCCGCGCCTGGCACCGGACGAGGGCTGACCCCCTCCGAGCAGGCGGGATACGGCTGCGGGAGTGGGTCCGCCCGCCGCCGGTCAGTCGTCCTCGGGGGTCTCGGGGCGCAGCAGCGGGTGGGCGACGCCCGGAAACACCCGTGCCCTGACCACCGGCTCGGCCGCCCCGCCCTGGACCACCGTCTCGGCGACACCCCAGGGGCGGCCGCGCAGGACGACGGTCAGCGTGTACGAGGACGAGCACCCCATGCAGTCGTACCGGTCGGCCCAGGTCTCCACATCCGTGACGCTGCCGGGGTAGCGGGCCACGTGCCGGTGCCGGGCATGGCAGCGGTCGCACGTCTCGCCGGGCTCGCAGGTTCCGCCGCAGGGGCACGGCACGTCGAGTGAGTCCGCCGGGCGCCAGCGCTGCGTGAGGACGGCGTCACGGGTGGCGCCCATGTCCTTCATCGCCTTCAGATTGCGGGCGGCGACGTTGTACGACTCGCCGGTGGCGGCCATCCGGTCGCGGATGACGTCTTTGCGTCCGCGGTTCGTCGTCATCGGTTCCTCATCTGTTCCTACGGGGGGTCACGCAGCCCGCAAGGAGGTCCACGAGATCGGCAGGTTCCACGGTACCCGGCGCCCCGGGCGGCCCGTGCCACCTGCCCGGCGCCGCCGGCAGTAACCAGCCGCCGTCGGCTCCGGGTGTCCGGTCGAGTCGTCCTGCGCTGCGGCCAAGGCCGCGACGGTTTCCTCTGGCTCCGCGCAGGCAACAACTGGCTGCGCACAGAAGCATGAACTCCGCGACAACATCTCAGCCGGTCCCCACTTCGATGGCAGGCGGTCCTGGTTCGACGTCACAGAACACCGGAGGTCGAACAACAAGCTCAGTCCACCGGCCCGCCCGCCACATAGATGACCTGGCCGGAGACGAACCCCGCCCCGGGACTCGCGAGGTAGGACGCCGTATGGGCGATGTCCTCCGGCTGACCCACTCTGCCGACCGGAATGGACTGCGCCGCGTTGCGCTCGAACTCCTCGAAGCCGAGGCCCAGCCGACGGGCCGAGGTCCTGGTCATGTCGCTCACCACGAAGCCCGGGGCGATCGCGTTGGCGGTGATGCCGTGCCGGCCGAGCTGCAGGGCGAGCGACTTGGTGAAGCCGAGCAGACCCGCCTTCGCGCTGCCGTAGTCGACACGGGCGGAGTCACCGACCGCGGAGATGCTCGACATGGTGACGATCCGCCCCCAACCGGCCGCGATCATGTGCGGGGCGACAGCCCGGGTGACCAGGAACGGGCCGCGCAGATTGATCCCCAGGACCGCGTCCCACTGCTCCGTGGTCATCTCCACGAGGTCGGCACGGGGACCGACGCCCGCGTTGTTGACCAGCACGGTCGGCGGACCCAGCTCGGCGGCGACCCGGGCGACGGCGGCGGTCACCGCCGCTTCGTCCGCGACGTCGGCGGCGACCGCCGTCGCGGACCCGCCGTCGTCCTTGATGGACTGCACGGTGCCCGAGCAGTCCGCCTCGTCCAGGTCGATCACACCGACCGCGAGGCCGTCGCGGGCCAGCTGTCTGGCCACCGCGGCACCGATGCCACGTGCTGCGCCGGTGACAATGGCCGTACCTCTCAACTGAGTTGCGTTTGTCATGGGCTCAAGTTCACGACATGGGCGCCCTGCTGCCAACCGAATTGACCCGGTCCTTCGGGATCGGCTGTGCCACGGCCGACGGTGGGTCCTCCACCACCGCAGTCGGGTGACCAACAGTTCTCTAGCGGTGTTTTGTTAGACCGGGGAGTAGAGATCGAGTGGGTGGCCTGCGCCGACGGCGTTGATCAGGCACCGACGCCACCGCGCACCCCTCGGCCATGAAGCGGACACAGGACGCCGCACCCCTCCCTCGCTCCGAGCGAAACCAATGCCTGACCAGCGAGAATCAAACGATCACGTTCGGTTGAGATACGGCTTCTGAAGTCGTACCAGCGCATGGGGTCGGTAGGGGACGTTCCGGAGATGGTGGTGGACTTCGTGCGGCGGCAGGTGGACCTGCCGGAGGGCACGCTGCCGGTGTATCGGGCTGAGAGGATGGCCAAGCATCACCGAGGTCTGGTCCGAAAGCGGTGAACGCCACTGCCTCCCCTGCAAGGCAACCCGACCCCAGTAGTGGAACGAGGTGAATCAGAAGGCAGACACACTGCTCACGAGGAGGAAGTTTGCGAGAGCAGAGAAGGCAGACAGCATCGCGCTTGCTGCCACTCCAGGCGATCTTCCCAGGAGCCTCGTGAGCGAAATGAACACGAGCAGAGGCCAGAGCGTGTAGAAAACAACCCACATCGCGTGAAATTCGGAACCGGCCAAGCCGCCGAGAAGTGATCCGATCAAAGACCCACCTGCAACAATACTCGCCGAGAGCCATCGGATCTCGAGCAGCTTGCGGGTGAACCCCTGCGAGTGGCCCTTCCGGTACATACGCTCGCGAATCTCGGCCGCGATTTGCAGAATCACTGCCAGGAGCAAGGGCAGTATGTAGATGAACGTGTGTGATTGCATTTCAGTCCGATCTCTTTACTTGCACTGTCTACGAGAGTCTTCACTGGTGCGGCCTCGCATGTAGCCGTTCCCGGCCGGAGACAAGTACGGGCCCCGGCCGGGAACAGCATCGGTCACGCTAAGGGCTGTCCCGTAAGTAATCTCTGAGCGGCCTCGGGCATGGTGGGCTGCTGTGCGGCGGGATGGTCTATGCGGCGAGGGCGAGGTTGTGCATCCGTGCGATGCCGAGCATGGCGTGGTGGACGCCGTCGCCTTTGAGGCGGCAGTCGCGGAGGATCTTCCAAGTCTTCATGCGGGCGAAGACGTGCTCGACGCGGGCGCGGACCTGCTTGTGAGACTTGTTGTGGGCCTGCTTCCAGTCGGGCAATTCCTCGCCCTTGCGGCGCCGGTGGGGCATCACGAGCCCGGTCCCCGGATAGCCCCCGTCGGCGATGGTCTGACCAAGATCACAACCCGATACGCACCCTAGGACCGCCGCACCCGCGCGGTCAGCCGGCTGCCCAGTCGTCTGCCGAACGTGCCCGGCCGGTTCCAGGCCCTGAATGCCTCCGCCGTGCGGCTGCTTCCCGCATGCTCGACGGCCTTCTCCACCGCCGTCACCTCGCTGCTGGAGAGCCCTCGCACCACCGGACGCAGCACCTCCTCCAGCAGTGCGGTCCGGGTCTCGCTCCAAGCTCGGCCCGCGTGCGGGTGGGCGCTCCAGACGGTGAAACAGTCGGCCACGTACGCCGGGTCGGAGCGCAGCCGGGCCAGGATGTCGCCGTGGCGGGCTGCCCGGCCGTAGGCGGCGATCAGGTCCGCGTCGTCGCTGTGCACGAACGCGTACAGCTCCGCGTCGGGCCGGTCCTGCGCGAGCAGGCTGTGGGCGAGGGCGCCGTAGGCGTGCTCCAGCACAGTGGGCTCCACCGGTTCGGCGCAGGCGCGCAGAGCCCTGGCACGGTCGGGCCAGCCGGGCGCCGACTCACCGGACCTGACGTCGCGGGCGAACTCCAGTAGCTGCAGGGCGCCGCGGACCCGTGCGCCGATCTCCTGAGGGAAGCAGCGCAGCAGATCGTGGGCGAGTTCCGCCGCCTCCTCGTCGTCGGAGGGGGCGTGGAGTGCCGCATCGACGAGCTGGGACCACGTACCGGCCGTCCGGTGCGAGTCCGAGCCGGACTCGCCGAGCAGGAGCCGCGCCTCGCCCGCCGTCGGGGTGGCGTCGCCCCAGATCAGCCCGACGGCGGTGCGCAGGACCAGCGGCTCCGCGAACGGCGAGAACCCGGCGGCGCGCAGCACCGTGTGCAGCGCCATGATGCGGTCGGAGCTCTGCTCCTTCGCGCGGGGCGCCTCGGCGCACATGCGCAGATGCGGAAGTGTCTGTGCGCCGGTGAAGGGGAGGGCGACGCGAGTGAGGAGCTCCTCGGCGGCGGAGGGCGCGCCCAGGGCAAGTTGATCGAGTTCGCCGAGGAGCGCCGTGCGGACGTCGAACTGTTCGTCCAGGAGGTCGAGCAGTGCCGGGGCACCGGGCGGCGCCGGAGCTGCGAGCAAGGTCCGTGCCATGTGCCGTGCGACGGAGGGGAGTTGGTCCGTGAGATCCATGTCGAGCAGCCGGGCGATCCGGAGCAACTGCACGTGGCGTCCGATGGTCGCTCCACCCGTGGATTCCGTCGCTTCCGAGGTCAGCTCGGCGAGCAGGTCCGGGCCGAGCACGTCGACCAGCTCCTTCACCGCGACGGGGTCGGCGAACGCCGAGCGTGGCGGGAGCGCCAGGGCGGCGTCGTTGCGCCGCACCGCCTCCGTCACCAGCAGTGCGGCGAGCGGTGCCGTGGTGGTGGCAGGGGCACGTCCTTCGAGCGCTGCCAGCAGCCCGGCCACGGACGCCGATTCGGAGGCGGTGCGGTCGTCGGCCGGCGCCGTGAGCGCGGTGGTCAGCCGGTGCATCTGCTGCTCGTCCAGCGCGTACGGTCGCTGGGCGGCCCAATCAGCCGCTGCGGAACGCCCGTTGGGACCGAGTGTGATGCCCGCGTGCAGTGCGGTGAAGGCGAGCGGGCCGGCGGCGAAGGGTTCGCCCGGCAGCGCGGCCGCTGCCCGGAACAGTTCCGGTGCGCGGCTGCGCCAGACCCGGGCGACGGTCTCCGCCCAGGCGTCGTCCACCGGACTCTCAGGAGCGTGACCGGCGCACGTGTGTACGCGATAGCCGGGATCGGCCAGCTCGTGCGCGTCGTCCGGCAGTACGCCGATGACCTGGTGCGATGAGTGCGCCGGGCGGCGGGTGTACGTGGTGAACGTCAGACGCTGGGCGTGCTCCGGCGGGAGCACGGCTCCGGCCAGCGCGATCCACCGGGCCACGTCCGCGCTCTGCCGCTCCACCAGGACGAGCTGCGCCGACGACGGATTCTCGCTCACGCGGCGCAGATCGGCGAAGACCGTCGCGAGCCAGGGGCTGCGGGAGACCGCGAAGTCGTTGAGCGCCTCCTGCCCGAAGGCGGCGGATGCGGGCAGGGCGGATATGCGGTCCGGTGTGCCGCCGTCCGGCGTGGTCGATGCCCAGCTCGGCGACCGCCACGCCGTGATCGGGAGCGCGTCGCCCGGCAGGCGCGTGCCGGCCGGCAGATGTACCGCATGCGCGTGGAAGTGACCGGCGCCGGAACCCCCGAGGGCCACGGTGCGGCTGAGCAGATGGCTGCCGTCGGACAGCGCGCTGAAACTGAACGTCTCGGGAAAGGAACGGAGTTCTGCGTTCGTCGGACGATACGGAGCCGCGGCCGGAGGCTCGTAACCGAGCAGCTTCTCCGCCTCGGTCAGCACCGGCGTGGGTATGCCGCCACCGACCGCGGTGAACCGTGCGCCGACCCCGTCGTCACCCGCAGAGGCAGAGGTGTAGTGCAACTGCGCGAGGCTCATGCGTCGGCCCTCTTCGTCCTTGCCGCGTAGGTCCCCGTGTGCCAGCCCGCCCCGCCCTCGTCGGCCGTCGTCAGAGGCCGGTTGTGCGGGCACGGCGACGACCCCGGCGGGGAGCGGTCCGCAATCGTGGGAGCGACGCTATCAAGGTGCGGCGGTGCCGCAGGCACGCTGCCGAAACGTGATCTCAGCAACTCCAGCGGAGGTGTTCGGTCCAGCGGTATCTCTCGCGTAGGCGCCCGACGGGCACCCTGAACTCCGGTATGTGATCAGCGCTGGACGGCGTACGCGACGAAGCCGGTCCAGGCGGCGGGGGAGAGGGTGAGCCGAGGGCCCTCTTGGACCTTGGAGTCCCGGACGTGGACGGTGTCGGGGGAGGTGGCCACCTCTACGCAGGAGTCGCCCGACCCGCTGCTGTAGCTGCTCTTGAACCAGGCCAGGTCTGTGGTGCTCATGCTGCTCCTCGCATCCGCTCCAACAGGCTCATGGAGTCCTCCAGGGAGAGAGCCTGTGAACGCATCCTGGCATATCGCATCTGGAGCGTGCTGACGACTGCTGGGTCGGTATGGAGGTGGCCGCTCTCCTGTCCCTCGCCATAGCCGAACCACTTGTGTTCCGGGGTCTCCAAGAGCTGCATAGGTCCGTGCAGTCCCGCGTGACGCTCCTGCTCGAGCGGCATGATCTGAACCTCGATGTTACGGAGTTGAGCCAGCAGGAAAATGTGGTTGATGAGCTCTCGGGTGACCTCGACTCCGCCTGCGCGGCGCAGGAACAGGTGCTCTTCAAGGATGAAGCTGTACGCGGTGTTCGGCCGCTCCGTCAGCAGCGCCATCCGTTCGACCCGGGCAACCATCCGAGCCTCGATCTGTTCATCACCCAGCGGTGGAAGCTGGTCCCTGAACAGTGCTCTTGCGTATGCCTCGGTCTGCAACAGGCCCGGAATCAACCGGCACTCGTACGTGTACAGGCTGGCCGCTTCCGCCTCGAGCTGCGCCCAATGGCGGAACCACTTCGCCAGCCCCCGCCGCCGCGACAAGTGCTTCGCCGCAGCCCTGATCACGCCGAACGCATCCAGCACCTCTTCCGCCCGGTCCACGAACGCGGGCGGTGGGAACCGGCGCCCCTGTTCGATCGAGGCGACCGTCGGCACCGAGTACCGCACCCTCGGGGCGAACTCCTCCTGCGTGAGCCGCGCCCGTTTGCGGAAGACCTTGACCACCTCGCCGAACGCCTTCAGGGTGTCCGAGGGCTCCGGCTCCCCGTCCGC
Source organism: Streptomyces sp. NPDC057486 (assembly GCF_042802415.1). Lineage (NCBI taxonomy): Bacteria > Bacillati > Actinomycetota > Actinomycetes > Kitasatosporales > Streptomycetaceae > Streptomyces > Streptomyces sp. NPDC057486. The sequence continues at coordinate 22,921 of NZ_JBHVEE010000123.1, forward strand.
GCCCGTCGTGCCGCCTGTGCCACCCGCGCCGTCCGTCATGTCCGGACACCTCCCATGCCCCACCTGTCCGCAACTTGCCCATGGTCACGGACTGTCACGCGTACCGTCCACACTCCGTACTCGTACGCTGACTCAGCGTACGAGTTTCTGACCTGGTGGGACCGTCCTCTTGGCCGTCACGGTGGGCGCATGGAAGCACTCGCGTCCCCGCAAGCGCCGTTCACCGTGCGTGTGTTCGTGCAGCGATTCAGTTCCACGCCCCGAGGAGCCCGGCTCGCCCGGCAGCTTGCTCTGCACCAGCTGAACGAGTGGGGCATCCCCTACGGCGGTGACGCGTCCGAGACCACCGCGCTGATCGTCGCCGAGCTGGCGGCGAACGCCGTGACGCACGGCCGGGTGCCGGGCCGGGACTTCGAGTTGAGGCTCGTCCATGCTCCGGGGGATCGCCGCACCCTCGGCGTTCTGCGGATCGAGGTCACGGACGCCCGGGGTGAGCGGCGCCCGCCGGGACCGGGGGAACTGGTGGCGCCGTCGCCCGGTTCCGGCAGCGGCCACGGGCTGATCCTGGTGGAGGCGCTGGCCGACCGATGGGCAGTGGTGGACCGCGTACCGCCGGGGAAGACCGTCCGTGCCGAACTGGACCTGCTCTACTGACCAGTGTGCCTGCTGTCACCCCCTGCACGGCCGCGCGAGCGTGCCGAGCGCACGCGGGCTTTCCTGGCGGCGGAGTTCGGTCACGCTCACCGGCGGACGGCCTGCACCCGTTCGGGGCCGTGTTGCACCTGCCCGGACCATTCGACCTGGACCTGGACACGGGCGAGCTGTGAGCGCGTTGGCATAGGGTCGGAGGACTGCGCATCGCCCCTGCCCACAGGCAACCGAGGAGAGTGCACACCCCGTGATCGAACACTCCCACGCAGCCCCGCCGCCACCCGTCTCCGAAGTCCAGCTCTCCGCAGGGCCGGTGACATACCAGGACACCGGCGGGGACGGCCCCGTCGTCGTCCTGTTGCACGGCGTCGCCATGGACGGTTCGCTGTGGCGGCACGTCGTCGCCGACCTGCGCCCCGACTACCGGTGTGTGGTTCCGACCCTGCCGCTCGGCGGTCACCGCAGACCCATGAAGCCGGACGCCGACCTGTCGGTCATCGGCGTTGCCCGGCTGGTCGCGGAGTTCCTCGATGCGCTTGACCTCACCGACGTCACCCTGGTGATGAACGACTGGGGCGGGGCACAGGCCCTCGTCGCCGACGGGCGTGATCAGCGGATCGGGAAGCTCGTCATCACCTCCTGCGAGGCCTTCGACAACTTCCCGCCCGGACTGCCCGGCTCCAATCTCTACGCCTCCGCCAAGATGCCTGCCGGCCTGCACCTCGCGTTCATTCTGCTCAAGCTGAAGCCGATGCGACGGCTTCCGATGACCTGGGGTCGGATGAGCAAGCGGCCTGTGCCGGACAGCGTGATGGACGCGTGGTTCCGGCCGCTGTGGACATCGGCGGAGATCCGGCGCGATCTGCGCAGGTATGTGCTCGGGGTGCCGCCCAAGGAGGAACTTCTGCGGTGGGCCGAGAAGTTGCGTGACTTCGACCGGCCCGCGCTCGTCGTCTGGGCGGCCGAGGACAAGGTCATGCCGCCGGAGCACGGTCGCCGTCTCGCCGAACTGCTGCCCAAGGGGGAGCTGGTGGAGATTGCCGACAGTTACACGCTGATCCCCGAGGATCAGCCGCAGCAACTCAGCAAACACATCAGGACGTTCCTGCGGAGGTCTTGAAGGCGGGTCCGGGTCCCTCTACGCGATCGCGAGGACATCGAGGACGGACGCCACGGTCGCGCCTGCTGGTACACCCGGTGGGGGATGGGTCCCGTAGGCCAGGCGGCCGGCATGGCAGAACCTGAACGGCTGTGGCGCGCAAGGGAGATCGCCGAGTTCCTCGGCGACGTCACCCTCGTCGCCACTCATCGACAACTCGCCCGCCGGACCGGGACAGGAATGATCAAGAGAGCTCGCACCGGCCGCTGCACGGCAATCACACAGTTGACGAATCCCGTGCATGACCTGCGAAAACGCTAGCCATCCGGCCTTGGGGAAACGTCAACTGACTGGGAGCGGTGGGTCTGTGCCGAGTGTGGCGGCATTCCGCCATGGCCCACATCCGCCCCACTCGGTCCGTTGATCCTGCCCGGACCCAACTGTGAGATTGGCCAGGCGGCTCAGGTGTTCTCGTGTCTGCGGGCTTGGCCGCACGGTGACGTTTCGCCCCTTGGTGAGGAGCACGATGAAACGAGGAAGACGAACAGGTGTGATTGCCGCGGCGTCGGCCGTGTTGATCACCGCGGCGCTGATTGCGCCTGCGGCCGCAGCCGCCGACCCGGCCGGCTCCGAGAGTGCCGGCGCGAGCAAGGTCGAACCCGCTGATCCCGACGGGCCACAGGGGCCGGGTCGGTCGCCCGTTGCTGGGCTCGACGACCGGGCCGGGCGCGACATCCCGGATTCGATCTACAAGGCGGGGAAGACCGACGGGTTCAAGCCGCTGACCGACGATTCGCTGTCGGATACTGCGGCCGAGAAGCTGGGCAACGCCGACACCAGGCTGCTGCAGCAGGCGCAGGCGTCGAAGAAGAAGTCTGTCACGGTGTTGATGCTGGCCCGGAAGGGCGCGACCGACGACGTCGTCGCCGCGGTGGAGAAGGCCGGCGGGACCGTCGGGTCGGTGACCGGAAAGGTCGGCTACGTCCGGGCGACCGTCCCGACCGACAGCGTAACCACCTTGGCCGGCCTTCGGTCGGTCGCGGCGATCGACCTGAACCGGACGTACAAGATCCCGGGCCCGGATCTGGGCGCCGCGGGTGCGAAGACGGCGGCAACGAAGGCCGCGGGGCCGACCGCGCCCGGCGTGAACACGCCCGCCGACAACCCGTACCTACCGATCAACGAGACCGGCGCCGAGGCCTTCGTCAAGGACAACCCGGCCTGGGACGGGCGCGGCACGGTCGTCGGCGTGCTGGACACCGGCGTCGACGTCGAGCATCCCGCGCTGCAGACGACCAGCGACGGCAAGCCCAAGATTGTCGATTGGGTGACCGAGACCGATCCGGTCACCGACCGCGACGGCAGCTGGGTGCGGATGTCCACCACCAAAACGGGTCCGACGTTCAGCTACCTGGGCAAGACCTGGACGATCCCGGAGGGCACGTTCCAATTCGGCGTGTTCTACGAGAGCGCGACGGCCGGGAGCGACTTCGAGGGCGACCTCGACCGGGACGGCGACACCCGGGACTTCTACGGGGTCCTGTACGACCCGACCACACACAGGATCTGGGTCGACGGCAACAACGACCAGAACCTCACGGACGAGACACCGATGGCCCCGTTCGCGGTCGACCGCCAGGTCGGCCACTTCGGGAGCGACGACCCCGCAACACCGCAGAACGAGCGTATCCCGTTCGTCGTCGAGTACCGCGACGACGTCGATCTCTCCCCGCTCGGCGGCAGCAACGTCGGCAAGACCGCGAACTACGTGTCCATCGGGTTGCCGGTCGCCTCGCACGGCACCCATGTGGCGGGGATCACCGCCGGCACATCGATGTTCGGCGGCCGGATGCACGGTGCCGCACCGGGCGCGCAGATCGTGTCCGCCCGCGCCTGCACCTGGGGCGGTGGCTGCACCCAGGCGGCACTGACCGAGGGCATGATCGACCTGGTCGCCAATCGCCATGTCGACGTCGTCAACCTGTCCATCGGTGGGCTTCCCGCATTGAACGACGGCTCCGACGTGATCGCCGCGCTCTACGACAAGCTGATAGGCCACTACGGCGTCCAGATCATCATCGCCGCCGGCAACGACGGCCTCGGCACCAACACCGTCAGCTCGCCGTCCGTGGCGGGCAAGGCCATCTCGGTCTCCGCGTCCGTCAGCTCCGACACCTGGTGGGCCGGCTACGGGTCGAAGGTCGCCACCAAGCAGGGCATCTTCGGCTTCTCCTCCCGCGGCCCCGCTGAGAACGGGGCGCTGGCGCCGCAGGTGTCCGCGCCCGGCGCCGCCATCTCCTCGATCCCGATGTGGCTGTCCGGTGAAGCCGTCCCCGAGGCCGGGTATTCGCTGCCGGCCGGGTACGGCATGGCCAACGGCACCTCCATGGCGGCCCCGCAGGTCGCCGGAGCGGCGGCGCTGCTGCTGTCGGCCGCCAAGGCCAGTTCGCTGACGGTCGGCCCGGCGGCGCTGAAGACCGCCCTGACCGGCACCGCCGCCCCGATCCCCGGCGTCCCGACCGTCGCGCAGGGCGCCGGCATCATCGACACCGTCGCGGCCTGGAAGCAGCTCAGCGCCGGCATCAGCACCAATGAGCTCACTGTGTCGGCTCCCGTTTGCAGTTCGCTGTCCGGCCTGCTCGCGACTCCGAACACCGGCGTCGGCATCTACAACCGATGTCTGCCGACGGAAGGCGGCCAGGTGACCGGTGCGCAGAAGACCTACAAGGTCAGCGTCACCCGGACCAGCGGTGCCGCCGGGAACGTCGTGCACCGGATCGGTTGGATCGGCAACGACGGCACGTTCAGCGCCCGCACGGCAACGCCCCTGCAGCTCGGAAAAGCGGCCGACATCGCGGTCACCGCGACCGCGACGACCTCCGGCGTGCACAGCGCGATCCTGACCATTGATGACCCGGCGACGGGCGGCATCGACCAGTTCGTCGCCGTCACCGTGCTGGCGACCAAGCCGCTGGCCAAACCCGACTACGCGGTCACCAGTTCCGGCACGCTCGGCCGAACCGGAACCACCTCGCTGCTGGTGCCCGTTCCCGAGGGCGTCGAAGCACTGCAGCTGACCCTGGGCGGGCTCGCCGACGGCAGCCAGGTGCGCGCATTGCCCATCGACCCCGACGGCATGCCCGCGGACTCCAACGCCAGTTACCACTGCTACACCAACTACACCGACCCGGCGAAGTGCAACGCCACCGCACGGCCGGTGTACCGACCCAAACCCGGCATCTGGGAGTTCGTGATCGAGTCTCGCAGGACGTCTCCGGTCGAACAGAACCCGTACACAGCGACGGTCTCGCTGCAGGGCATGTCGTTCGATCCGGGGACCGTCACAGTCGACAAGGTGACGATGAACTCGCCGACGAAGGTCGGATCGACGGGGACGAACACCTTCGGCCCCGCGATCGCCCACGTCGCAACTGGCGAGATCGGCGATGTCCGCAACTTGTTCTCGACGGTCTCGCAAGGCGAAATCACGTCCAACATGCTCTATGTTCCGCGTCGGACGACCCGGCTCGACGTGACGCTGACGCCCAGAGACGCTGCCGATCTGGACTTCTATGTGTATTTCAACGGCAGGCCGATAGGCCAGAGCACCACGACCGGGGACTCGCCCGAGCACATCGTCATCGATGATCCACAGCCGGGTACGTACTTCATCGTGGTCGCGGGAGTCGCCGTGCCCGGAGACAACGTCACGTTCGACTACCACCAAGAGATGTACTCGAAGGGCCTCGGCACGATCACGCCGAAATCCGACGCGAAGTACACGGTTGCCACGGGCCAGTCGATGCCGGTCGGCGGGGCAATGATCGTCAGCGCTCGGCAGTTGACCAAGGATCCCATGGTCGGCCGAGTACGAGTGGCCAACGAGTACGGCACGATCATCGGGGCGGCGGACGTCACGATCGCCTCTGTCGATGTCCCCAAACTCGATCTGGTCGGGTGGGCCCCGCCATTCGTCGGCGCGGCTCTCAATGAGAGCAGCGTGGTCGCGGGGGATCGCCAGTACAACTCCAGGATGACGCCGACCGTCTGGACGGCCGCCGACGGGTTCACCAACCTGGATCTAGCCGGGGGCAAGTACGGATCGGCTCTGGACCTGAATGACGGCGGGATCGCCGTCGGTGTCGCGACGGACAGTGCATTGCATTATCTTCCCGCCCAATGGGCCAAGGACGGATCGCTCACCGTGCTCGGCGTCCCGGATTGGCGGCCCTATTCCAGCGGCTACGCGACCGCCGTGAACAACAAGGGGGTGGTCACCGGATTCTCCGAAGCAATCGTCAAGGAGTCCGACGGCAAGAACCACAGCTACAGTGACGGGTTCGTGCGGACGCCGGACGGGACGTTCAGCAAGCTGGCCCACCTGTCCTCGGATCTGACGGGAACCCAGCCGCGTGCCGTCAACGATGCCGGAATGATCGTCGGTGCCTCGCGCACCGATGGCCATGTGCCGCACGCGGTCACCTGGGATGCGACGTCAGGTGTTGTTCAGGATCTCGGCACGCTTCCGGGACAGTCTTCGGCCCAGGCGAACGATGTGAACGCCTCCGGGACTGTCGTGGGGACCAGCGGTGACGACGCGTTCGTCTGGACCAAGGACGGCGGAATGCAGCGCCTTGCCGACTACGGATACAACGCGACCGGCGAGAAAGTCACCGACGACGGGTGGATCCTCGGAACTGTCGAACTGTTCCCGGACGTCGCGGTGTCGGCGATGTGGGACCCGCAGGGACGGCTCTGGGATCTGTCCGGCATGGTGCCGCTCTCTGCCGGTGATCGATTCACGCCGACCTACAGCTTCGACATCAACGATCACCACCAGCTGATGGTCTACGGCGAGGGCGGCCCGAACGCCGCCTGGTCCAGCTCGGTGATGCTGAGGATCCCGGCAGGTCTGGGCAACTAGTGCCTTGACCGGCAATGTCTGCCCCATGCGGAGCGCGTGTGCCGGGCGGTGCGACGGGGCAAAGCTTGCCGGGAGGGGCACTGGGCCCCGGCGCCACCTCGTCCCGTGGGGGCCCCCCCAGACGGGGGGGGGGGGGGGCGAGTGGGGTAAAGGGGAGGTGGTTAAAGCATGCC
>NZ_JBHVEE010000124.1:0-29365 GCF_042802415.1 Streptomyces sp. NPDC057486
GCTGGAAGCGTCAGAACTCCCATCATCGCAGGTCAGCAGGCACCTCTCTTCGTCTCGCTATCCACAGACCGCCCGTCAATCGGTGGATCAAGGCTTAGGGCCTGTGTGATGTCGTGATCAATCCGGCCGATCCGGGTCCGTACGGAAGGCGGATCCGGATCGGCAAGCTGTCAGAACGGCACGGCGGGGCAGCTGGTGCCCCGTGGTGGGACTGCCAGGTCGGTGAGATAGCTGTCCACGGCGTCCTCCATACACGGGCCGCTGGTGACGCTGCCGTGGCCGTGGCCCTCGTAGGTGAGGAGCACGCCGCTGCGGCCGAGCTGCCGGGCCACCGAAACCGCCCACGGGTAGCCGGTGGCGGGGTCGTGCAACGCGTTGGACACCAGGATCGGCGGGGCACCGTGTGCGTCCAGGCGGTGCTGCGGGTTGGCGGTCGGTGCGCCCAGACACGCCGCTGCCATGTGGATCGGCAGCAGGTAGGGCATGTCAGGCGCTGTCATCTTCATCATGGCGACGAGCGAGGCGTACTCCTGGTAGTCGTGCACCGGCAGGTGCCAGTCCGAGCAGAAGACCGGGGTGGCCGAAGGCAGCGGCGCTATCGAGGTGGGCGACGCGGGCAGCGGCTTGCTCGCGTCCATTCCCGCGATCGCCGTGGCCAGGCCCGCGTAGTCGGCCTGGTAGAACTTCCGGAACGCGATCTTGTTGACCAGGTCCGAAGAAGACAGCGCGGTGCCCGGCTTCGCCGGGTCCTCCAGCTCGCCGCGCCCGGCCTGGGCCAGCAGGCCCTGCCATACGGCGCGGACGTCGCGGGCGTGCAGCGCGCAGTCCGCGGCACCGTCGCACCACTTCACGAACTCCTGGAATGAATCCTCTGCTGTGGTCGCCTCGGACTGCAGGAAGTCACGGGTGGTCGGGACGCTGTGGTCCATGACGCTCTCCAGCACCATCGCGCGCACGCGGCGCGGGTAGGTCTCGGCGTACTGCGCGCCGAGCAGCGTGCCGTACGAGCTGCCGTGGAAGGTCAGTTTCCGCTGGCCGAGGGCGGCCCGGAGGGCGTCCAAGTCCCGGACCGTCTGGGCGGTGTCAAGATGGTCGAACACTGGGCCGGTACGGGCCCGGCAGTCGGCACGGAGCCGACTGTTGTACGCCATGGTGGCGTCGAAGTCCGCCTGGCTCTTCAGCTCCGGTGACGGCCGCTCGGCAAGCAGGTCGCCGGAGCAGGTCACCGGGTTGCTGCTGCCCACGCCGCGTGGGTCGAAGCTGACGATGTCGAACCTGCGGCGGACCTCGGGGCTGAACCGGCTGATACGGCCCACCACCATCTCCACACCCGAGTCGCCCGGCCCGCCGGGGCCGAACACCATCGAGCCGACGCGTGCGCCGGGGTCGATGGCCTTGCGGCGGGCCACAGCCAGGTCGAGTCTTTGCCCGTTCGGGTGGGCCCAGTCGACCGGCACCGAAAGAGTGGCGCACTCGGCTCCCGGGTTCGCCGGGTCGTCACACGGTGCCCAGAGCAGGGCCCCGGTGGCAGACGGCGACGCGTGGACCGCGGGAGCGGCGGCGAGGCCGGTGATGACGGCCATGGCGGCTCCCACGACCATGGCCGTGCCCCGCGCGGCGATGCGCCGCAGTGCGGATCTGCCCCTTACTAACGGCATGGATCCTCCTCGTGAAGAGAGCGGTTGTGTCAGGCGTGCGGACCCGGCCGGGGCACCGTCGTCACGTTAGGTGCACGGTCGACCATGTGGTGCCCCTGTCAGGGGCTTTTCCGGGTCGGATCGGGGACGGCTCAGGGGCGACCGGGCGCAGGGCGAAAAACGGTCAGAGTCGGGTCAGGGGAGGGCCGTCGAAGTCTCGGTCGGCCCGTCAGCCACGACGCCGACCTCCGGATCCGCACTGTCGGGCACGAGCTCAATCGGACGGCGTGACCGGGGAGCACATGCCGAGCCACTGCTCGGCGCCCCAGGCCTGGAACCGCTCTACCTCAGTGAACCCCAGCTTTGCCGCGAGGCGCATCGAGCCGACGTTGGCGGTCTGGGTGGTGAGCACCACCGGCTCGCCGGGAAGCGCGCCGGCGAGCCAGCCGAGTGCCGCCGCGCACGCCTCGGCGGCGTACCCGAATCCCCACGCTCGCGGCAGGAACAGGTAGCCGAGATCGGCCTTCCCCGCGGCAGCCGGGCGACGGTGCCCCGTTGCTCTCCTGAGCAGGATCTGGCCGATCATCGACCCGTCGAGATCAACGACGAAGCTCCCGGGCCGCCGCTCGGGTGCCCCGGACATCTCGCGCTCAAGCTCGTCGCGCGGCCGGGGGCCGCCGAGGTAGGTGTGCACCTCTGGCGAGGCGAGCAGCTCGATGAACGCCGCACGGTCCCGGGCCTCGGGCTCACGGAGCACGAGCCTCTCGGTCCTGATCGGGGCAGGTGGCCAGGCGACGGGGCCGAGCTCAGTCATACCGGCCAGCCAATCAGCAGGCTTAGGAAGCGATCAAGACTCCCGGACCGATCAACCCATCAGCCCGGACTCTCGGGCACTGGCTGTGGAATCAGCCGCGATTGTCCCGTCTCCGGGAATGTGGCCCGTGACCATGTGCTGACCTGGAGGTGGACAGGTGTGGTGAGACGAGGTATTCCGCTTTGTCTCACTTCGAATGGCCGCTCTTGGCGCGCGTGGAAAATCTCGCCTGTGTGGCCAGGACCCCTCCTCCTGGAGCCTGCGGATGGCTCGGCTGCAGTGGGGAGACGTTCAGCACGTGACCGCCGCCGACGGCTTGGGACCAGAGCCGGTCTCAGGCGTCGTCCTCAGGTGTGCCGGAGGTGAGTAGTTGGCAGCTGTCGAAGTTCATGCACCCGCAGGCGAGGCAGTCGGCGACGGCGTTTCGCAGGGCTTGCGTCTCCTGGATGAACTGGTCCAGTTCGGGGATCTTGCGCTCCGCGAGAGTGCGCCACTGCTTGGTAGAGCCTCGGCCGACGTCGGTGTCGAGCAGTTGGCGGATCTCGGCCAGGGTGAATCCCGCCCGTTGCGCCATTTTGATCAGGGCGATCCGTCGCAGGGTGCTGGTGGGATAGACGCGTCGGCCAGTGACTCGCCGGGCGGCCGGCAGCAGGCCGATGCTCTCGTAGTAGCGCAACGCCGAGGGCCGCATCTTGACCTGCCGCGCAAGGTCACCGATGCCCAGCTCTCGCACTGATCCCCCTTGACTTCAAGCGTGCTTGAACCACAAGTCTGACTCGGTGCCTCTTTCATCGACAACCCGCTTGTTGCCGCCGGGGTATCGGCCGCTGTTCGCTCATGTCGAGTTCCGACGGCTCTTGCCTGCTCTGGCGGCCTCCGACCTCGGTGATGGGATGAGTGTGGTCGCCGTGGCGTGGTTGGCCGTTCTGATCGCGCCTCCCGGTCAGTCGGGGCTGGTCGTCGGTGCTGCGGTTGCCGCTTATGCCCTTCCCGGGGCCGCTGGAGCGCTGGTCTTCGGGCGTTGGCTGCGGCGGCTGACGCCTCGGCGGTTGCTGGCCGCAGACAGTTGGCTCCGGGCCTTGCTTCTGGGCTGTGTGCCGTTGACCTGGGCAGCGGGAGTGCTGCACCCGGTTCTTTATATTGTCCTTCTCGCCGGGTCGTCGGTGCTGCATGCCTGGGGTGGTGCGGGGAAGTACTCCCTGATTTCCCAGATGCTTCCGCCGGATCAGCGTCTGGCCGCGAATGCGCTGGTCAGTTCGAGCGCATCGGCGTCTGTCATCGTCGGTCCTGCACTCGCCGGATTCCTGGCGGTGGTCGTCAGTCCAGCCTGGATCATCGGCCTCGACGCCATGTCTTTCGCCATCCTTGCCATCCGGGTAGGTCGGCTGGGCGGTGTGGCCAAGGCGGTGTCGACGGCTGCGCCAGTCGACACCGGCCAGTCGGCCGCCGGTCTGCGCTTGTTGCGCCGTCAGCCGGAGCTTCTCGGGGTTCTCGCGCTGACGTGGTTCTTCAACTTCCTCTATGGGCCGGTGGAGGTCGCGCTCCCGCTGCATGTCACCGACGACCTTCACTCGGGGGCGAGCCTTCTTGGGCTGTACTGGACTCTCTTCGGGGTAGGTGCCGTTGTCGGCGGCTTGACGGCCGGCGCTTTGAGCAAGTTTCCGCTTTGGCCGGTCACTTTGGGCATTGTCGCTGGTTGGGGCCTGATGCTTGTGCCCTTCGGCCTGGGCGCGGCTGCTGGTATCTCTCTCGTGTGCTTTGGCCTCGGCGGCATGATCTACGGACCCTTCACGGCGCTGTCCTTCACCTTGTTCCAGGAGCGCACCCCTGCCGCCTGGCTGACCATGGTCCTGGCCGTCCGAGGCGCCGCCCTTCTCACTGCCTCCCCGGTGGGCACCGCGCTCGGCGGCCCTCTCAGCGCCGCCATGGGGCCCCGGCAGGTTCTGGCTGCTTCAGGAATGGCGACCATCACCCTTGCCGTGGTTGCCATGGCGGTGCGGACCTGGGGGAGGAGTCGAGCGCGGAGGTCGCTCATTCAGTAGGGCGGGAGAGGGATGAGGCGGAAGTCCCATGCGGGTCTGTTCCGGGTGGGGCGAGTGGTTTCTTCCGGATGGAGTGCTCCGAAGGAGCGCGGGTAGCACCGGGTGAACTTGTGGAGCGCGATGCGGTCGGTGATCCATCGGTAAGGGGGTCGTCGGTTTCCTCGGGACGGTGTCGAGCCGTTCCAGAGCGTGATCGAACAGCCGCAGCCGCGAAGTCCTGACCGCTTGCTTTGCGGCTCATGTCTGAACTGGAACCCAAGACGGGCGGTTCGGTGCCGTGTACGGACAGGGCGATGTGCGCAGGCTCAACTGAGCTCTGCGCACGGTTAGTTTGCGATGCCGCTGTGTAGGAGGATGCTGACGTGTCGTGTGCTGACCGACGTGTTAGGGACGGGGGCCATGGACTCTGGGTGGGTGAGCATCGTGGAGGCGTCGCAGGTGCGGGTCTGCTCGGCCACGGGTGAGGCGGTCGGCGCCGGGTTTCTCGTCGCCGACGATGTGGTGTGCACCTGCGCCCATGTCGTCGCCCGGGCGCTCGAGGTGCCGGCTACGGCCGAGCAGGCCCTGGGCCAGCAGGTGGACCTCGGCTTTCCCCTGTTGGGCGGCCGCCCCGGGGTAGGGGCGACCGTGGTGTCCTGGCGGTTCGGCGGGGCAGATGTCGCGCTGCTGCGGCTGGACACGCGCCCCTTGGACACGCGGCCAGTGCCGCTCGTCGACAGGACCGCCGTGCGGGGGAACGCATTCAAGGCGTTCGGCTACCCGGCCGGGGCCGACCACGGCGTCTGGGCCTGGGGCACCCTGCGCGAGCAGGGCTTGGGCTGGGAGACACAGGAACCGGGGCCGCGCATCCTGGAGGGGTTCAGCGGGGCGCCGGTCTGGGACGGCGCGCAGGACGGCGTCGTCGGGATGATGGTGGCCGCGAACCTGGGTGAGAGCACCGTGTATCTGTTGCCGTCGGACGCGCTGGTGGCCGATGAAAAGATCCTGAGGCCGCGCTGCCCTTTCAAGGGGCTCTCGGCGTTCGAGGAGGAGGACGCGAAGTTCTTCCACGGCCGCGACAGCGACACCGCGCGCGTGCACGCCGCCGTGCACAGCCGGTCGGTGACCGTGGTGGCGGGGCCCTCGGGGTGTGGAAAGTCCTCCCTCGTACGGGCTGGGGTGCTGCCGCGGCTGCGGGCCGAGGGCATGAGCGTGTCCGAACTGCGGCCGCCTTTGCCCAGGGTGCCGGCGGCCGCCGTGCTCGGACGGGCGTTGACGGAGATCCTGAAGCCGGAGCTCGGCGAGGTCGAATGGCTTGCCGTCGCCGAAAGGCTGGCAGGGCTCCCCTTGGAGATCGGCCACGATCTGGCAGCCGAACTGCGGGCCAGGGTCCTTGCCTGCGGAGGGAGCGCCGGACACGTCGTCTTCATCGACCAACTGGAGGGGTACGACCCCTGGGTCGCGCGTGACCTGTTCGGAATGCTCGCCGCTCTGGCAGGCACGGACGGCGCGGCCGCACTGCGGGTTGTCGCCACCGCACGGCCCGACTTCCTCGATGTGCTGGTCACCGCCAGCACCTCCGATCTGGTCAGCGAGGCCGTCTGTTTCCTCGCGCCGCTGGGCGGCCGTGACCTGATGCGGGCGGTGACCGGGCCCGTCGACGCGGTGCCGGGACTGTGGTTCGAGCCGGGGCTGCCGGATCGGATCATCGCGGATGCGAGCGAAAGGCCGATGCCGCTGGTCCAGTTCGCGCTGACTGAGCTGTGGATGCGCCGCACCCACTCGACGCTCACCCACTCCGCCTACGCCGACATGGGCGGTGTTGCGGGCGCGCTCGTCGCGTACGCGGATGGCACCCTGGAAGGACTGACGCAGAGCCAACGGGATTGTGCCCCAAGGCTGTTCGCGCAGCTCGTCCGGTTTGGCGACGGTGACACCTTTTCCCTGAGGCCAACCCGCGGAGCCGACCTCGCCCCCGAACTCCGCGAGCTGGCATGGGAGCTGGCCGACCGCCGGCTCGTCGATCTCTTCCGCGGTGCCGACGGAAGGGAGATCGTCTACCTGCCGCACGAGGCTCTGATCCACCAGTGGCCACGCCTGAGGCAATGGCTTGTCGACTACCGGGACTTCCGCGTCTGGCAGTTGCAGCTTCAGGATGACCTGATCTGCTGGCGAGACCACCGGGAGGGCGCTCGCTTGCTGAGCGGATCCGACCTGGCTGAGGCCTTGCGCCGGCTGGCCGAGTGCCCCGAGGACATCTCAGCCGACGAGCGCAGCTACATCCTGCTCAGCCGCCGCCGCTTTTGGTGGCGCGGCGGCAGGGCAGTGCAGGCGGCATCCGCGGCGAGGGGAAGGGTGGAGATGTCGATGAGGCAGGGCAGGGACAGGGCAGGCCGGCGGCACTGGCAGGTTCTGGCAGTTGTCGGTTTGTGGATCGCCGTCCTGGTGGCTGCCGCGTCGATCAGTGTGCGTGAGGTGCTCGAAAGCTTCCAGCTGCACGCACGGCTGGGACCCTCCGATACGCCCGCGGTGGTGACGGCGATCGTGGCCCTGGGCACTGCCACTGGCACTTTGATCGGTGTCACTCTGACCGCTTACGCCAAGTACGTGCAGGCCCGGGGGCAGGCCGAGGCGGATCTCATCCGGGCAAGGGCAGAGATGATGCGTGCGGAAGCCGATGTCACCAGAGCCCGCGCAGGGCTCCCACCGCACGACCCCCCCGCCAACGGCGATTCGCCAGCGCTCACGTCACTTGCCGAACCTGACACTAGCCAGCCTCCACCGTCCGGTGGGGTCACCTGATGCACCTTGAAGGTGCCCGGCATCCTGGGCGGACGTTGTCCGGGAACCAGCCTCGTGGACCCGCGCGTCGCAGGTAGCGTCGTGCTGGGCGTGACCTGGTGTCGGCGTCGGCCCGGTACGTCGCCACCGGTCGGACCCGCTGACGACTCATGAGGAACCGAACGGGGGAGCATGACCGGTGCCGAATACGCGCAGCACTTCGATTGTGGCGTGCGGGCCTTGGAGGCGTACGAGCGCGAGGGGAGTTCTGAGCAGGCCGATGCCGCGCAGAAGGCCTTCACGTACGCCCTTCGCTCCGTTCCTGCGGATCTTCCGGAGACCGAGCGTGACCGTTACCGTGCTGCAGCTCTGGGAGACCTGGCCGGGGTCTGGTACGCGCGGGGCGCGCGCACCGGCGCCGTGCACGCGGTACACCAGGCGATGCGCCACCTGAACGAGGTGTTCCGGCTGTCCGACGAGGAATCGACGGCGGCGAACCTGGCGTCGGTCCTGCGTCTCCGGCAAGGCCTGCTGCCGAAGCACGACCTTGGCGAGCTCACCGAAGCCCTCGCTCTGCTGCGGGAATTGAAGGAACGCGCTGCCACCCGAGGTGGTGCCATGAACTTCGACGCCACGATTGCTCTCTTCTGCACGTACGAGGAGCGGCTACGTAGACGCGAGGACGAGGGGGACCGCCTTGCCCTCGCGGAGACCGCCGAGGAGATGGCGCGGATCGCGGTGCAGCAAGATCGGGAGGATGCCGCGGGTTACCTGAAGACCGCCTCCGCCCACTTCCTGGCCGTGGCCGATCACCCTGGTGAGGGCGAGGGATACGCCCGGAAGGCTCTGCATCTGGCGGCGGACGCCCTCGCCCGCTGTGATCCGGAATCGGACAATCACCGCCTGTATGCCTTTGACTGGGCGCTGACCGCACTGGTGTGCCTGAGCAAGAACGAGAATCTCCCCGACGCACACGTCGAACGCATGTTGCCGCTCCTGCACGAGAGCGTCCACCACAAGGTGGCCGCCGACGCAGGTTCCGATCTCCCGGAACTTGTGACGCGGTCGTTGGTGCAATGGTGGGAAGGCAGCGGCAGGACGGACCAGCGCGCGGCACAGGCGGCGCTTGCACACGCCGAGGCGGCGCTCGCGAGGCTCACCGAGGACAGCCTTGGTCAGGTGCCTTCCCTCCACACGATCGGAATCCTGCTGCAGCATCGGTTCGCTGAGGAGACCGGTTCCCTGGCCGATCTGCGACAGGCAGCCGTCTGCTTTCGGCGCATCACCGAACTTTCCCCACCGGACTCGCCCGACCACCGCCACGCTGCAGCACATCTGACGACATGCCGTCTCGCGTCCGCGGGCGACAGCCCCGTCCTGGACCTGGTCCATCCCGACGACTTTGACGACCCGGACCCCCAGGCCGACCCGACGGAGGTGCTGACCGCCGCCCAGAGCCTGCTGAACAGCGCCCGGGGCATCTTCGAGAAGGAACTGGTCGCACGTGCGCTCACTCTGCTGGGCCGGCTGGGGGACGGGGACGACCTGGGGCCCGTCATGGCCGCGGACCACGCACGAGTCCTGGCATCCGCGCTGCTGATGCAACTGCGGCACCAGCCCCACTCGCTGGCGCTCGGGCGTGCGATGGACGTCCTCGAGCGGGCGGCCGCGGCGCAGCCGGAGGACGGTACTCGACGTGCGGTGCTGCTGGCGAAGATCGCCGGCTGCTGGCGTGCACGATACGACAGCAGCGGCAGTCCGATCGATCTGGAGGAGGCGATCGAACTGGCCCGTCGCGCGCGTGACATGCTGCCGAGCGGCGGACGTCACCACCAGGACAGCACCCGGCAGCTCGGCTCTCTGCTCCTCATCCGGGACAGGCGCTCGGCGGAAGGGCTGCGTCTGATCCGTGAGTGGGCCGCTCCGGACGACACCGAGGAGTCCGCGGAGGCCGCCGCCGACTGGTCCCGCAGCGCGGCCGGAGCGGGCGCGCGGGAGGAGGCGTCGGTGGCGGCGCAGATCGCTCTTCGGCGGGCCTTGACCCACCTGGAGGATTCCGGCGGCAGTCTGGAGGAGCGTCTCTCGCGGATCTATGACGCTGAGGTCATCGCGGTCCAGGCCGCCCTCAGCGCAGTCCACGCCGACGACCTGGGAACGGCGCTGCGCAGTTTGGAAGCAGTCGGATCCGTACGTGCCTTGGGGCCCGGAGAAGGTCCGGATCTGCGGCCGCCTCCCGAGGGATGTGTCGTCGTCCACCTGTGTGTCTCGGGTGGGGTGAACGTCCTCGCTCTCGGCACGGACGCATCAGGCCGGACCGAGGCCCTGTGGCTTCCCGCCTCCGGCGAGGACGTGGTCGGCCAGGCGGGCCTCTCGGGGCTGACCCAGGGCGTCACCCCGGACCCCGCCTGGTACCGGCAGACCATGGACGTACTCGCAGGCTGGGCGGGCGAGCATCTGGTGAAACCCGTGCTGGAGAAGTGGCCCACCTCCTGGCTCTGTCTGATTCCGCACGGCACGCGTCTCGGATCGTTGCCCCTGCATGCCGCGTGGTGGCCGGACCCGACGCTGCCGGAGGGACGACGCCATGTCCTGGACGAGGTACTGGTCACCGTCGCGAGCGGCACCAGACGGCCAAGGGCGGGCGAACCACACCTCGAAGAACCGAGCAGCATCCTCGCGGTCGCCGATCCCGAGCCCATGCGTGGACAGCCGCTGCCCGGGGCCCGCCGCGAGGCCGAAGGAGCAGTACTCCACTTCGCCCGCTCCACACTGCTGACGGGCACCGACGCGCGCCGCGACGCGGTCCTCGCCGCCCTCCCGGGAGCCGGCATCGTCCATCTGGCCACACACGGCCACACCGACGCGCTCCGCCCCCTCGTCAGCGGGCTGGTTCTGGCCGACAACGAGACCCTCAGCATGGCCGAGCTGCTGGAGCAACCCCTGTCGGGCACCCGTCTGCTGGTGCTCTCCGCGTGCTCCCTCGGCCAGGGAGGAATCTTCTTCCTGGGGCCCCGCCCGACGGGCCCGCTGGTGCAGGCCCTGCTGCGCACCGGCGTGGGCGGCGTCGTGAGCAGCGTGTGGCGGGCACCCGACGAGAGCAGCAGCCTGCTGATCGACCGCTTCTACCAGCTGTGGCGCTCCGGTTCCTGCCCGCACCCCGCCGAGGCACTGCGCAAGGCCCAGCTGTGGCTCCGCGACGTCACCAACAGCGAACTGGGCGGCATGCCACCCACCTCACCGGCGGCGCGACGCTTCTGGGAGACGACCCGCCCTTATCAACACCCCGTCCACTGGGCGGCGTACTGCTACGCGGGAGTGTGAGAGATGACGTCCGCCGACAAGTCCGACGAGTCCGTCGAACGTATCGAGACCGACGAGAGAGTCCTCGAATGCGCCCGGGCCGTTCGCGCGGAGCTTCCCCGGCTCATCGGCCCGCTCGCCGCCGAGCGCAGACGGGAACTGGACACACGTCTGGCACAGGCCCTGGCCCGCCCCGGCGACGCCGGCACCGTCGAGCGGATCCTGGTGGTGCTGCAGAGCGAACCGGAACTCCGCACCTGGGCGGCCCACTTCCTGGAGGCCGGGAACCCGCCCCGGTACACCGAGCGGGGGGACTACCAGCCACTGCCCGGCTCCGGCGAGGCGGTCCAGGCCACCCGGTACTCCTGCCCCGAGCACGACTTCGCCTGGTACAGGGCTTTCCTCGACGAGCCCCCGCCGCGCTGCCCGACCCACGGCCACGCCCTGGTACGGGAGGACCCCCCGTCGTGCTGAACCGCTTCCTGGACGTGGTAGCGGGCCGCCTGGCCAACGAATGGCTGGTGGTCGGCACCCAGTCGCTGGTCTTCTGGGTGGGCGGCTTCGCCGCCGTGGCCTGGGGCACCGGCCGTTCCCCCATCGACCGCCTGCGCGCACTCACACCAGGCACTCAGACCCTCATCGTGGCCGCGGCACTGCTCGCCTTCGTGCTGTCAGGGGTCGCCGTCCGCCGACTGACCCCCGCCGTCCTGACCTTCTTGGAGGGATACGGCTGGCCCGGCCAACTGCGGCGCTACGCGACAACACGTCAGGAAGTCCGCCGGCACCGACTACGGGAACGCTGGGAGCGACTGCGCGCCGCCCTGGACGACGCGGCGGAGCCCGTCGCCCCGGACACGTACGACGCCTTTGTACGGACCGATGCCGCCCTGCGGCGCATCCCCGGTGCCCCCGAACGGCAACTGCCCACCTGGGTCGGCAACACCCTGCGCGCGGCGGAACTGCGGCCCTACCAGAAGTACGGCCTGGATGCGGTGAAATGCTGGCCACACCTGTGGCTGGTGCTGCCCGCCGAGGCCCGTGACCAGATCTCCCGGGCCCGCGCCGCGCTGGACTCCGCGGTCTCCGCGCTGATCTGGTCCGCCGCCTTCGTCGTCTGGACACCATGGACCGGATGGGCGGCGCCCGCCGCCGCCGTGGCCGCGGCGGCGGTGTACCGCGGGGCTTTGCGCGGCCCGTGCGCCGCACTCGCGGACCTCCTGGAGGCGTCGTACGACCTGCATCGCACCGCCCTGTACACGGCACTGCGATGGCCTCTGCCGACGGACCCGGCGCACGAGCGTGAGTCGGGCAAGCTCCTCACCGCCTATCTGTGGCGAGGCTCGGACGCGCCGGTTCCCGTCTTCACCCCACCGCCCGACGCCCCGGAGGGACACCGATGACCGAGGAGACGTCACCGTCCCGGAGGGACCAGCAGGGGGCCCGTACGCCGGAGGAATTCGCCTTGATCCACGAGGGCGTGCTGCGCGAGCTCGGCGACCATACCCAGGCGGACATCCTGCTGCGCCAACTGGCTCAGTCCCCGAACCCGCGCACCCTGAGCTCCGTGGGCGAGAAGCTGCTGCGGCAGGGACACCCGGAGGAGGCCGCGCGGGTACTACGCGAAGCCCTGCGCCTGGCCAGCGACGAAACACCCTCCGCTGAGACCGTCACCAACCTGGGCGCCGCACTGCTCATGTCGAACCGGAGGGACGAGGCCGAGGCCGTTCTGCGCAGAGGCGCCGAGCTGGGCAGCCCCCTCGCGGCCGCCAACGTGGCCGCCCTTCTCCTGCAGCGCGGGGACGCCCAGGGCGCCGAACGCCTCTACGCGAGAGCTGCGGAGACCGGGGACCGCACCTCTGTCCTGAATCTCGCCACCTTCCTGCACGACACCGGGCGCCATCACGAGGCACACGACCGACTGCGCACGTCGGCCGAGAACGGCGAACTGTCGGCAGCCGCGCTGCTGGGCTCCTTCCTGGCGGAAGAGACACCCGCGCAGGACCTGCCAGCCGCGCGGCACTGGCTCACCATGGCGGCACGCTCGGGCGACACCGACAGCGAACTGCGGCTGGGGCGGCTGCTGGCCTCGACCGGTGACCGCGAACAGGCCCGGCGATGGCTCACCCGCGCCGCCGAGAAGCTCGACAGACAGGGGAATCCCGGTAACGGCATGGGGCAAGAGGGCAGCCCGCTGCCGACTGGGGGCGATGACTTCATGATGCGGGTACCCGGGCCTTCCGGCTCCTCGCCGTCAGCGCAGGCCGCGTATCTCCTGGGCCAGCTTCACGGTGAGGACGGCGACACCGAGGAGGGCCTGCGCTGGCTGCGCCTGGCCGCCAGGGCTCGCGTGCCGGAGGCCGTTCTGCAGTTCATGGACCTCGATGAGGAGGAAGCCCGGAACGACGAGGACACGATGTGGGCCGGGCTCACCGAGACCGAGCCCGGAGCCGCACAGCAACAGAACCCCACGACCTCGTCCGACGGGAGCGGCCCGCCCCTACCGGACGCAATCCGGCAGGGACAGTGGTACCTACTGCCGGAGCAAGACCTCGCACTCCGGGAACCATCCGGAAACCGGGACCTGCCCACGGACCTGATGGTCGGCGGGTGGCCGCTCGACGAGGACGGGCACTGCGGGCCGTTCGAACCCAATCCTCACTACGTGCCCGACAGCGCGGCAAAGCCGACCGATCCGACGCACGCGCTACTGCGCCTCCTCGTCAAGGGCCAGGGCTCCGTCGACCGGCTCCTCGCGCTGCTGCGCCACACCGTCCTCGAGGTCGCCTGCGACGAACAAGGCCAACCGCTCCTGATATCCGCCCCGAACGGGACGCCGTGTCTGCCGGTCGTCACCGCGGCCCTCCACACACGGCGCCTGCCACCCGCTCGCTGGGAGCGCGTACTGGGGAGGACTCTGCCGGAGATCGCGCCAGCAGGCGTGGACATCCTGCTCAACCCTGGTGACAGAGCACAGATCCTCCTGTTTACCGAGGGGCTGCGCCGCTGAAGGAAGACCAGTTCAGGCTGGCCATCCTGGACGAACGAGCCCACCAGTAGGGGCCGGTCTCCCATGCATCGGCCGCATCGGGCCGCTCCATCACCACGGGAGCAGGGAGGTGTTGGGTGCCCCGCCCCGCGTGCATGCGAAATGGTCCCGCCGACCTCAGCTGCACGACCCATACGGCGCCGTACCACTGCGGGCAGCAGGAAGGCGTCGGACATTGCCCAGGCCTGCAGCCTGTTTCCGCAGCCGTTCGATCTCCTCGTGCTGGGCAGCTATCCGGGAAAGGGCGCATCCAGCCTGGCCGCGTGGCTGGCGAAGCGGCCGCGGATCGAGGTGATCTGCCGGGACCGTGCTCCGTTCTTCGCGGAAGACGCCACAGCCGGGGCACCCCAGGCGACCCGGGTCGCCGACCGCTGGCATCTGTGGCACAACCTCGGCGAAGCCGCCGAGCGGACCGTCGCCCGCCACCGCCAGTGCCTGCGCGTCCTCGTCCCTGAACCGGCAGGAGACGAGGGCGACGAGCCCATGCCCCTCGAAGGAACGTCGGGCTCGCCCTGGAAGAGCGACCGGTTCGCCAACCGCGTCCGAGCCAGGCATGCCACCGTCCACGCACTGCTGGAAGCCGGCCACAGCCGCCGGTCCATCGGCCGCCAGCTCCACATGACTCACGAGCATCCGGATTCTGGTCGTGGATGTCGCGCGAGTGCCAGGATGCGTGTCGGAGCGCAGACGGATACGGAGGGGAACGTATGCGACCGACGTCGGCAATGCGCGAGTGGAGTACACGGCGCAAGATGACTGCTGCTGCGACGCTGCAAATGCTGTGGCTGGGTGTGCTGATTACCGCCCTCATCATCTGGGACCTCTCGTTCTCCGTCCCCGTCGCCATCGTGATATGGGCCGGTCCGGCCCTGGGAGGAGTGGTCGGTACCTGGGCCGCCTCGAAGACATCTGCTAGGTGACGATCAGTTACCGCTTCACGGAAAGTGAGCCAGAACCCGAGAACGGACAGCGAATGTTCACCACTTCGGGAGCCGCCGCTAATGGTTGGTGTTCGATGTTCATGAGAACGGGCAGCACTGGGGGGTTCGGTAGAAACGGAGCAGAGAACCGGCCTTGCTGTCAGAAGTTTTGACGGCGTGTTACCTGGGCCGTCAGGGAGTGCGGGTGAGTGATGACACGCCGCTCGCCAGGTGATCCCGTGATGGGCCGAGGGGCGCGACAAAACCCGTTGCTGGCAGGCGATGCGGCGTCGGATACGTGGCGGCAGTTCCATTGCCGTTGATCCTGGGGAGCCCTCGTGACCACGACCGTCCACGCCGTCGATCCGCACGACGAGGCAGCGCTGCGCGCCTGGTACGCGTGCTTCCGGGAGGGGGCCGTGGCCGGGCGCACCGATCCCCTCGTCGACTCCTTCGGCAGCCTGGCTCCCCGGCTGCGCGACCGGAGCGAGGCCGCGCCGCGCAGGGTCCGGGCGGTCGCCGCCTACGAGGGCGGGGCCGTCGTCGGGGCCCTGCTGCTGGAGTTCCCGCTGGCGGAGAACCGGCACGTCGCCGAGGTCGAGATCGACGTCCCGCCAGGTCATCGACGCCGCGGCGTCGGCGCCCTGCTGTTCAAGCACGCCGTGGACGCCGCGCGGGCCGAGGGCCGCACCACCCTGCTCGGCGAGGTCCCGGTCCCCGACGGAGCCGGCCCCGACGGCGCGCCGGGGTTGCGCTTCGCCGAGCGGCACGGCTTCAGCGTCGAGCACGGCGAGGACCACTACGTGCTGCCGCTGCCGGCGGTCGGCACTGCGCCGATCCGGGACGGCTACTCCTTGACCGGCTGGGTCGGCCCCTGCCCGCAGGAGCACCTGGACGCCTACGCCGCCCAGCGGACCGCGATGGGCCGCGACGTGCCGACCGGCACTCTCGACGTGGAGCCCCCGGTGTGGGACGCGGCCCGGGTCCGTGCGGCGGAGGGCCGACACGTGAAGCAGGGATTCACCCCCGTCGTGACCATGGCCAGGGGGCCAGGTGACGAGTACGCGGGCTACACGCTGATCCTCGTGATGGCCGACCAGGACGGGCAGGTGCTGCAGGACGACACCCTGGTGCTGCGCGCGCACCGGGGGCACGGCCTCGGCGCGGCACTCAAGGCCGCCAACCTGGCCCGGCTGGTGGAGGCGTTCCCCGGCAGCGCCCGCGTCCACACCGGGGTCACCGGCACCAACACCGCCATGCTGGCCGTCAACCGCCGCTTCGGCTTCCGCCGCGTCGACTCCGAGGCCGGCGTCCAGCGCCGCCTCGACTGATGCCTTCCGCGTCACCGCCGCACCCGCCATCCACCGGCAGCTCCCCACGCACTGCCAGCCCCTCGACGGCACCTCGGCGATCCCGGCACAGCGCAAGGCTCGCCGCGAGTACGAGAACCGTGTCAACGCTCTCGGGGCTACCGGCTGACCAAGGTCAACCGCTGTCAGAAGTTTTGACAGCAGCGCCGGTTCTCTGTTCCGTTCCTACGGGACAGCCCTTAGCACTCGATCACAGACAGACCCCGCAACGGCCAACAGGCGGGGCCCGGAGATCGGAGTGTCAGTCGCTTCTGCGAGCATCCTGCCGTGACGACCACACCTGATCAGCGCCCGGACGAGGCCACTCTCGACTTCTTGGGCTCCGCGTTCGCGCCGGAGTGGCGCGAGCCTGCCCTCGGGCATGAAGCCGTCGCAGCCTGGGAGTCCGAGAACAAGGTGACCCTTCCCGAGCCATACCGGACCTTTGTTGCGGAGATCAGCAACGGGTGCAGCCTCGGCCCAGCAGAAGACGGCGGCCTCCAGCCGCTCGGCTGGCTGCCCGCCAGTTGGCCCGACCTCGGCCTGCGGCAGCCTGGGGAACCGTTCCCCCTGGAGGCGAGCTGGCCGTGGGAGGACGACGAGAGCGTCGATCCTGAGGAGGATCCGCGCATCGATGCCGTGTACACCCAGGGTTCGATCGTGCTCGGATCGGAGGACGGGCAGTCGTTTTGGGTGCTGGTGACCACAGGACCCCGCCGGGGCGAGGTCTGGATGGTGTCCGACGTAGGCGCCGGCCCGGTGCCCGGGGACGACGCCTGGGGCTTCGAGCAATGGGTGCAGCGCTGGCATTCCGGCGACGGCTGGTGGGACTGAGCGCGGCGCCCGAGACTCGGAGCGATGATGGCCCCCGCTGCACCGGCACTGTCAAAACTCGTGAACTGTTCGATTCAGGTTGGGCGCCCAGGTGCCTCCCATAGCGCTGAACAATTGCTGTCCGTTTTCGTGTACCGAGCCACGCCAGGCGTCGCCAACTGCGCCTCATGTGCGTCCTCACCGGAACTCATGCTGCCCATTCCAGTCCGAGGTCGGCGAGGGCGGCGAGTTGCTGCTCGCTCAGCCGGTCCCGCCGGCTCTTCTGGTTGCTTAGCCAGACGCCCAGTCGGACTGAAGTGCCGTCGGGGAGCTGCTCGACGTGCTGTCGTCCGACCACGGTCTTCCCCTCCCGTGCGATGTAGCGCTGTAGGGCGGCTACGCCCCGTGTGAACGCGTCGGAGCCCTCGCCTACCCCCGTCTTCACACTGGTCCGTGCGGATGTCTTCTGGGCCCGTACGACTGGTTTCACCCCGAGTTCGCCGAGGCGTCGTTGCTGCTCGGGGTTCAGCCGTGCCCAGTCCCGCGCCTGCCGTACCGTCCAGCGTCCGATGTCGTCACCGCGGTAGGTGACGCCTGGCAGAATCTCCTCGAACTTCCCGCCGGCTTCCAGGAGGGCAGCCAGACCGACGTGGTGGCGTTGCCAGTCGACGGTCCACCCCAGCACACTGGGGTTCCAGTCCGGATCGATCGCGGCGAGCTGCTTGGCACGCCGCGAAGCCGCACCGTCGGCCCGAGGGCTATCAGACGCACCGCTTGGTGACGCCTCGCTGGGAGGCCGCCGAGCGGCGCCGGCTGACTGAGTGGGGGCTGCCGAACAAGCCCGTGAAGCCGCTGCGGGTGTGGCTCAACCCGGATCACGGCCCGGCGCTGGAGGCGCTTCCCTTCGACCTGGTGTGGGCGACAACGTGGGAGGAAGAAGCCAACGCCTTCGTCGCGCCAGTCCTGGGATTACCCGAGCTGCCCTTCATTGCCTGGCCCTCTCCGCGGCCCGAGCCCGGGGCTGGTGTGTTCTGGAAGACGCCTGAGATCGTCACCTGGGCGAAGGGCCGTGCGTTCGCCTGGGTCGACGACGAGATCACAGAGGCGGATCGTACCTGGGTGAAGGAACACCACGACGGTCCCGCCCTTCTGCACCGGATCGACCCACGACGCGGCCTTGCCATCGACGACTTCGCCACGCTGACCGCATGGGCAACCGGCCTCGACTGACTCCGCAGCCGGTCGAGAACCAGCCGCGACGCCGTCCTGCATGATCGTTACGGGACAAGTCTTAGGGGAACCGAATCAATCGCGATGCCGTCGAAGGGGCAATTTGAGCTGCTGAAAGGCCTAACCGTGACGAAATCCAGCATGTACCTGCTCGTCGCATGCGCTGCGCTTGCCCTCGCCGTGGTCGGCTGCGACGCAGGGTCCACACCGGCCACCGCCGGAGGCGGCGTCCAAGCAAAGGCAGCCCGGTGGTCCGAACCGAATCGGTATTCCTTCCGGCTTCTCTCCGAGTCCGGAGAGCGGGGCGGCCTTGGGGAGTACCGGATCACCGTGGAAAACGGGAAGGTCGTCAAAGCGATCGGCCTCGACGAGTCGGCCCGGCGCACGGTCGAGGGGAATCCGCAGGATGTCCCGACGCTTGGCGGTCTCCTCACTGATGTCCAGAAGGCCCGTGCAGGCCAGGCTGAAGTCGCGGAGACGGTATTTGCCGCAGATGGACACCCCGCTGAGATTCACATCGACTGGCTGGAGAATGCCATCGATGACGAGGCCGACTACCTCATCACCGAATACCGCGAACTTCCCTGACTGGCGCGGCAAACTGCCCTCTACCGCGTGCCGCCCTTCGGCCGGACGGCGGCATCGCGATTGATTCGGTTCCTGTCCGACCTTCCCGCAGACCACGTTGGTCCGGCTCGCCAAGCTCCGGTGGCGCATCGGGCATGACTACCGCGAACGACGTTGATGTCACCCGTTGATGTCAGAAGCCCCCGGACGGCTCCCACGTTCGCGCGAAAAAGGGGGAGCCGCGGCCGGCCCGTCGCCGGTCGACCGGCGTAAGACGGGTAGCAAACACCACCCGATCTGCGACGGGAAGGGCACCCCGTTCAAGGTCATCACCACCGCGGCGAACGTCAACGACATCACGCAGACCCTTGCCCTTGTCGACGGCATCCCGTTGGTGGCCGGACGTCCAGGCCACCCCCGCCGACGGCCCGACGCCGTGCTGGGCGACAAGGCGTACGACTCCCAGGCGGTCCGTCGTGCATTGCGCAATCGCCGGATCATGCCGGTGATCTCTCGCAAGGGCGCCCCGAACATTAAGGGTCCGGGCAAGCTCCGCTACGTCGTCGAGCAGACCTTCGCCCTGCTGCACCAGTTCAAGCGCCTCGCGGTCCGGTGGGAACGACGGCTCGACCTGCACGACGCCCTCGTCTCCCTCGCCTGCGGTCTCATCTGCTGGAGAAGGCTCAGCCGGCAGCGTGCGCGGTCAGCTGTGCGGTCCTACGCTGGCCAGTTGTGACTGACAGCCCTCTGCGATGGCCCCACAGTGGGCTCCGTCCGTTCCAGATAGTCCGCTGCCGAGTGACGGGACACCGCGGACGCTTCGGCGTGGAAGTCGAGTTGATCGCGCCCGTAACCAAGGTCCTGGCATTCATCGACAGAAGACTTCCCAGCGGTCGACAGCACGCTCGATGCCGTCGTACTCGACTTCGTGCCCAGCGGTGAGCTGCGTCTGTCGGCTCGTCCATCGTCACTGACTCGGCAACAGCGGTGAAAGACGCCCGCACCCAAGACCACGGCGCACGGCAAAAGCCGGACGCCCGCCCAACATTCAAGATCGTGTTACGAGCTCTTAACTTGATCTTTAACCTCGGAGGTCGAACGGCTCCTCGTACTTGATCACTCGGACTGGCAACCGCCTTACACGAGGGCGGCCTTCGGCCGAGCATGTGATCCGACCAAGCCTGAGCAGCGCGAACGGATGCCTGCGCGAGTCCTCCGGCGCACCGTGATACCCGCTGTTGACCGTGGTTTACCGACCTGTCGGGCACGAATCGAGCACGGCTATGGCGTGCGCCTTCCTTGTCCCGAGCGCGATCGCGAACTCAAGTGGCCTTGCGTGTCTGCCATTTGACCAGAGCTGACGCGCAAGGTTCTGTCCGTGGTCGTCCCAGAGAGTACGAGGAAGGCCGTCGCCGTTGGCCCCCGTTTGTCCCCTCGACTGTCAGTCGATGCGCTAGAGGTTGTCGCGTATGGGGTGGTAGTCATGCCCTGGGGGTTATGCCCAGCCCTTGCGCGAGTCCCTGGTTCGCTGCCCCGCGCTGCAGTGCCCCGCTTTCCCCCGCGCCGCCTCTGCGCCGCAGTACGACCAAGCACACCCCGACCGCGGCCGCGAGCACAACCGCCATGGAAACAGTGAAGATCATGAGTCTCCCGTTTGTCTGGGCGGAACCGTCCTGTGGCCCCTTGCCGATCCGTTACTGTCAGTATCGGCGCTATGGCAGAGTTTGTGAATACAGCTGCGATGATCGGGGCATGGCCCGGACGTACTGGTCAGTGAGTCATACGTCGAGCTCGCCGGACGTGCTGCCACTGTCATGAGATGAGAGACCGGGGGTGTCGGTACTGTCACCGGGCTGTATAGGCGCAGGTCGCGTACTGACACGAAATCGAGAGATCGCAGGCAAACCCAGACTCCGCATCTTGGGGGAACCTCATTTGCGTAACGGTGGTTCTGACGGGTTGCCGTCCTGGTTGCGTAACGGGGTGCCCAACGGGTTGCGGGCGGTCTGTCCGGGCGGCGGGTGTCCGGGCAGGTCACCGCCCCTGGGTCAGCCCCTGGCCAGGCTTCCACAGGAAGAGTGCTTCCTCTTCCCCGCTCCGGGGCCGGTGGGCAAGCCCCGGGGTGTGGTGGGCAAGCCCACGAACTCGGCATGGGCATCCCCGTGGAGGCCGAGCGCGGCCGCTATGGCGGCTACCGACCGGCCCGCGGCTACCGGATGCCGCCCCTGGTGCTCGCCAACGACGAGGCCCTCGCCGTCGTCCTCGGACTCCTCGCGGCCGAACGGCTCGGGATGGGTACGACCGTGCTGGCCGGCGCGGGCGCCCGGGCCAAGATCGAACGGGTGCTTCCGCACGCCCTGCGGGAACCGCTCGCCGCCATGCGGGAGACCCTCTCCTTCACCGCCAACGCTGTGAGCGCACAGGCACCCGGGAGCGGCGTCCTACTTGCCCTGGCGCAAGCCTCGCGCGCCAGACGACCGTTGGCATCAAGTACCAGTCCTGGCGGCAGGACCAGACCGAGCGCGACAACGACCCCTACGGCGTGGTGTTCCACACCGGCCGCTGGTATCTCGTCGGCCACGACCATCTCCGCGACGACCTGCGAACCTTCCGCATCGACCGCATCGCCTCCGTCCACTCCCGCACACAGACCTTCACCACCCCCGACGGCTTCGACCTGGTCGCCCACCTGACCTCGACCCTCGCCCAGGGGCCCTACCGCTGGCCGGTCGAGGTGACCATCCACGGGGGCAGCAGCTACCGGCAGTGCGGTGGGCGCGATGGGAGCTGCCGCCTGGTAGTAGCCAATCCATACCTCACCCCCAAGAGCCGACGCTGCAGAAGCGCCTGAATCTGCCCGCGGGTGGAGGCGACAGCCCAGGCTAATCAGCACTTTGTGATCTTCGACCACTCACTGGTCTCGCAGGTGGACGCTGGTGACGGCGACTGCACATGCGGCGCACGCCCACACCGCGTAGACGGTCCAGGCTCCGCCCGTGCTCCACGGGAAGGCGATCGGGGAGTAGTTGACATCGACGAGCCGGAGCCACGCACGGAAGGGCAGGGTGTGCCCGGCGACCGCCGACCAGTGGCGGCCGTCGGTCAGGAACAGCGGCAGCACGAGGATGACCATCACCGAGGTAATCATGGTGGAGGCGGTGTGCCGGATGACGGCGCCGAGCGCGAGGCCGGCGAGCGTGCACACCGGCGCGAGGAGGGCGGAGGCCATAACGACGCGGAAGGCTCCCGGGTCGCCGATGGAGACGCCCGCGTCCCGGCGATCGAGGATGGCCTGCGTCACAGCGAACGAGATCCCTGCGACGACCATGCCGAAGACGGTCGTGACCACCGTGACGACGACCGCCTTGGCCGCCATCACCGAGCGGCGGGCCGGAACGGCCGCAAATGTCGTCCGGATGGTGCCCGTGCTGTACTCCCCGACGATCACCAGGGCGCCGATGGCGCCGAGGGCGACGGCCATGAGCAGGGCCGCGTTCACAGTGAACGCCTCCTCCAACGGGATCCCGTCCCTGACAAATGCGGCGCGGTCCTTCGACTCCCGCAGTATCGAGTGGCTGTACGTGTCGTAGGCGGTGCCCGCGTTGAAGCCGATGACGGCCAGTGCGGTGGCCCCGTAGGCGATCCAGGTCGAGCGCAGCAACCCGTGGTTGAGCCACTCGGCGGCGACCAGGTCGCGGAAGCGGGCGTGGGGTTCGCAGGCGGGGCGTTCGCCGCTGGACATGCCTGTTGTCGTGGCGGTGGTCGCGGTCATCGGGGATCTCCTCCGGGGAACTGGACATGGTCGGCGGTGAGCTCCATGAAGGCCTCCTCCAGCGAGGCGGACCGGGTACTGAGCTCGTGCAGCGGGAGATCGTGCCGTCGGGCGATTTCGCCGATCCGCACCGCGGTCAGGCCGGTCGCGGTGAGCTGCTCACCCTCCACATGCACGGCCGCGCCCTCGGCGGTCAGCAGATCCCTCAGGGCGGTCGCGGCGGGCGTGGTCACGGTGACGCTCTGTTGGGTGCCGCGGGCCGAGAACTCCGCGAGGCTCTCCGCCGCGAGCAGCTCGCCCCGGCCGATCACGATCAGCTGATCAGCGGTGTGCTCCATCTCCGACATCAGATGGCTGGAGACGAACACGGTGCGGCCCTCGGCGGCGAGCCGCCTGAACAGCTCACGCACCCACTTCACCCCTTCTGGGTCCAGGCCGTTGAGCGGCTCGTCGAAGAGCAGCACCGGTGGGTCGCCGAGCAGGGCGGACGCGATGCCGAGTCGCTGTTTCATGCCGAGCGAGAATCCGCCGATGCGGCGCCGGCCGACCTCGGCGAGACCGACCTCTCGCAGCACCTCGTCCACCCGGCGCCGCGGGATGCGGTTGCTGCGCGCCAGCGCCGACAGATGCGCCGCCGCACTGCGCCCGCCGTGCACGTCGTGCGCGTCGAGGAGGGAGCCGACATGACGCAGGCCGCGCGGCCGGTCACGGAAGGGCCGACCCTCGATGGTGACCGTGCCACTGGTGGGCTGGTGCAGGCCGAGGATCACCCGGAGTGTGGTGCTCTTGCCTGAGCCGTTCGGCCCGAGGAATCCGGTCACTTGACCGGGGCGCACGGTGAAGGTCAGGTCTTTGACGGCTGTCGTGCCGCCGTATCGCTTCGTGAGTTCGCTGACTTCGATCACGGTGCTCACGGTGCCGTTCGGCGCCCCCGCTCGTCGTCGAACCGGGGCTGACAATCGCCGGGCGCGGGTGTCGACCCTGGTTGTACGACCGCAGGCCGATGCCCCGTTGCGGGTACGCACTTACGATCTCGGCATGCGCGCCTCCTCACCTTTGCCACTGCCGCTGCTCAAGCGCATACCGCCGGGCCTGTGGACGGCACTGGTGTGGGTCGCGGCAGCGGTGCAGCCCATCATCGAGTACGTCCTGATACCGCCCCGGCACGAGTTCTCCCTCGAATACCCCCGGGACGGCCTCGACTCGCTCACGGCCCAGGCGCTGCTCGCCCTTGCCTTCCTGGTGGTCCTGACCGGCAGCGCACTGCTGCGCCGCCGGACGACGGTGGCGTACGGGCTGCTGATCGTCGGCACGATTGTCTCGTCGGTGGCCTGGCGGCAGGACGAAGTTCTGCCCCTGCAGTTTCTGGGGGTGGATGTCGCCCTCTGCTACGTCGCGGCCACCCGGACCCGGCGCACCGCGATCACCGCGGCGGCCGGGGCGCTGAGCGTGCTCGCCGGATACCTCGTCCTGCGGTGGATCACGGGAGGGGAATCCGGCACCGCCTCCGAACCGTTCATCGCCCTGACGGTCGTCATCGCCTGGCTCATCGGCAACTCGGTGCACCAGGCCCGCGCCCACACCGCGGAGCTGCACGCCCGGGCCGCTGCCCAGGCAGTCACCGCCGAACGGCTTCGCATCGCCCGGGAAATGCACGACACGGTCGCCCACAGCATCGGCATCATCGCCCTGCAAGCCGGGGCCGCAGCCCGAGTGGTGGAGACACAGCCGGCCAGGGCCCGCGAGGCGATGATCACCGTGGAACACGTAGGGCGTGAGACATTGGCGGGACTCCGGCGGATGCTGGGCGCACTACGGCAGGCCGACCAGGAGCAGGGACCCGCCCCCGGGCATCAGGAACCAAACGACTACGACCAGGGGCGTTCCCAGGCTCCTCTGCGGCCGGCCGTCGGTCTGGCGGATCTGGAACGGCTCGCCGCGACGACCACGGCCGCCGGTGTCCACGTGGAAGTGTGGTGGCAGGGCAAACGCCGCTCGCTCCCTGCGGACATCGACCTCGCGGCGTTCCGCATCGTCCAGGAGGCGGTGACCAACGTCGTACGACACGCGGCTGCTGATCACTGCCAGGTGAAAGTCGAATACCGCGAGGATGAACTCGTCGTCGAGGTCGTCGACCGCGGGAAGGGCGGCGACACGAACACGGAGAACGCGGACACCGGATTCGGCCTGGTCGGCATGCGGGAGCGGGTTGCCCTACTGGACGGCCGCTTCACCGCAGGGCCGCGTCCGGGGGGCGGCTTCCAGGTAACCGCCCGGCTACCGATGCCGACAGCGGCAGAGATTGAACCCGAAGCGACGGCTGGAGCCCGATGACCATCCGCGTGGTACTCGCCGACGATCAACCCCTGGTCCGTGCCGCCCTGCAGATGGTCATCACCGACACCGCGGACGTCCAGGTCGTCGGCGAGGCCGGAGACGGCGCCGAAGCAGTCCGGCTGACCAGGGAGCTCGACCCCGACGTGGTGGTGATGGACATCCGGATGCCCGGCATGGACGGCATCGAGGCCACCCAGCTGATCACCACGGGCACCAGCACCGCACGCGTTGTCGTCCTGACGACCTTCGATGACGACGACTACGTCTACGGAGCGCTGCGGGCCGGCGCATCCGGGTTCCTGGTCAAGGACATGGCCTTGGACGACATCCTCGCCGCAGTCCGTATCGTGGCCGCCGGGGACGCCCTCATCGCACCTGGCGTCACCCGCAGACTGATAAAGGAGTTCGCCGGCCGCCCTACAGCGACGCCGCCACGGCGGACGGAACTTGAGCGCATCACCGACCGGGAACGTGAGGTGCTCACCCTGGTCGGCAAGGGCCTGTCCAATACCGAAATCGCCGACCAGCTCTGCATCAGCGTCGCCACCGCCAAGACCTATCTGACCCGGTTGCTCGCCAAGCTCGACGCACGTGACCGGGTACA
This sequence comes from Streptomyces sp. NPDC057486, assembly GCF_042802415.1. Lineage (NCBI taxonomy): Bacteria > Bacillati > Actinomycetota > Actinomycetes > Kitasatosporales > Streptomycetaceae > Streptomyces > Streptomyces sp. NPDC057486. The sequence goes on from NZ_JBHVEE010000124.1 coordinate 25,192, forward strand.
ACTCGTGATCCTCGCTTACGAAGCAGGGCTGGTGGCACCGTCCTACTGAACCAACCCCTCGCAGTCCTTCGGCGGTACTCAGGCTGCTTGGCCGAGGCCAGCGGCGGTCAGGTCCTGCTCGCGCAGCGGGGCGAAGCCGACGTCGAGAACGCCCGGGAATGGGGGAAGAGCGAAATTTCTCTCGGAGACATCAGGACCGACGTGGTGAAACTTCTCGACCGGTACATCCAGCGGGAACCGGGCCACACGCCGGGACTTCTCGGCGAGATCTGCCTGACCGCCTGCCTGCGTCTCGCGCTTCATCCCGAGAAGGTCGGCCGTCTCCTGCGGCGATCCCTCCACCTCGACAGCGAACTGGACGGCAAGACCATTGACGCCTTGCTCGATCTGGCACTGCCACCCTCCGCCAAGAGCGCCGGGGACGGCTGAGACCCCCGGCACCTGCGCCCTGGACGATCCTGCCGAAGTCCTCTGGAACCTCGCGCTGAGGACGCAAAAGGCTCATTCTCGTTCGCTCTGGCAGATTCTCGTCGGGGGTGTGCTCTGAGTGGCGATATTGCTTCGTTCGTGGGGTTTGATCTACCCCGGGAGGTCAAGGCCGATCGGCGATGCGGTGCGCCAACCAGGCAAGGGCGGGCGGCATCCGGTACTCGACGGCGTGGTGGCCACCCTCGAACAGTTCGAAATGCACGATGTCGTCGGCCACTCCGACTTCCGTAAGCACATCGCGGAAGGCCAGTGCGCCCAGGTCGAGGAACCACTCGTCGCGGGTGCCGGCGTCAATCCAGATGCCGCGCTGGGAGCGGAGGGCGTCGGCGTGCGTGGTGGCCATCCGTACCGGATCCCAGGCCAGCCAGCGCTGCCACTCCTTCTCGCGCAGGGCCCCGGTGCGGGGGTCGAAGGGAAGGGTGGGGGAGCCGTCGTGGCCCGGGGAAAAGCAGGCGGAGACGCCGAGGATCTCCAGGAGATTCAGGTCCTCCTCCTTGGTGAAGGCGGCCCGCGAGCGGAAATCATCCCACCAGCGGAAGATGTCGCCGCCGTAGGGCCGCAGTTGGCGGGCCGCGGTGAGGAAGTGCGGGTGGTACTGGGCCTCGGACAGCGAGTCGCCGGAGTGGGTGGCGAAGGCGCCGAACAGATCTGGGCGGAGCATCGAGGTGACCATGGCGCCGAGTCCGCCGCTGGACTTGCCCGCGATGGCTCGGTGGTCGCGCGCGGGGAGCGTGCGGTAGCGGGCGTCGACGTACGGCACGACCTCTTCGCACAGGTAGGAGTGGTAGCAGCCGGTGCCGGGTGAGTCGATGAACTGGCTGCCGCCGTAGGCGGTCCAGGCGTCCACGAATACCAGCAGCATCCCGGGAGCCTCCCCGCGGGCGAAGATCTCGTCGGCGAGCTCGGGGACGGGCTTCCGAAAGGCCGTGCGGTTGCGCCAGACCGGGAGCGTTCCCGCGTAGCCGAGTAGCAGATACGTGACGGGGTAGCGGCGTTCGGGCGCATCGTCGTAGCCGGGCGGGGTGTAGACCCACAGCGGTCGTTGCGCCGGGTCGTTGAGGGGGTTGCCGCGAAGCAACGCGCTGTCGATGACGTGTTCGTCGATGCGGCCGGCGAGCGTGAAGGTCGACATGCCCAGGGACAGTACTATGATTTCAAAATATCTGAATGCATAATTTCTGGAGGGTAGGGTGACGCCGTGACATCACGGCATTCTGCGGCGGAATCGGCGCAGCCACGGGACTCGATCGACTGGCACATCGCTCGCTGGGGGCGCGAAGTCCCCGGCTTGGTACCGGAGTTGGAGGGAGCCGTCACCCGCATGCAGAAGCTCGTGCGACACCTGCAGCAAAAGAAGGAGGCCGCCCTGGCGCGGCACGGCCTGAAGTTGTGGGAATACGAAATCCTGTGGCGCCTGCGCTCGGCGGGAGAGCCCTACCGCATGGCACCTACACGTCTCGCTCAGGGACTCGGCGTCCACCCCGCCACCCTCACCAACCGCCTCGACCGACTGCAGTCGGCGGGCCTGATCACTCGCGAGCACGCACCTGAGGATCGCCGCAGCCTTCTCGTCGGCCTGACTCCCCAGGGGGCCGCAACGTGGGCGGCGGTGATCGACGACCAGCGGGAGGCCGAGGCCACACTGCTCGCGCCCCTGGACAAGAAGGAGTTGGACCACCTGGCCGCCCTCCTGCGTGTCGTGGCCCTCGCTGTCGAGGAGGACGGCCCGCCCCTCATGCCGCACGTCGACTGAACATCCAGCACCACCACTCAGTCGGGCCCTTCGACGAGTTCCTCCACCCCGGAGGAGATCAGCGGGACGCCGCGACGCGTAGCCCCCACACCCGCACTCGCTGCCATCAAGCGGCCATCCCAAGTCCACCGACCGCTAAGGGCTGTCCTGTAAGCGGTGCACCTTATGAGCAGCGGCCCGGCCTGACCTGACCTGACCGAGTGCAGACTGTTGACCAGGAAGGGTGGGAGCTCAGCAGGAAAGCGCTGGCCAAGGAGTCCACGTCCCGTCTAGGTTCGGGCAATGGCCGAAGGATCTTCTTCCACTGCTCCGACACTCCTGTACGTCGTCGGGCCGCCTGCTGTTGGCAAGGCGACCGTCGGTCGCGAGATCGCCACGCGCACCGGGCTCCGCCTGTTCCACAACCACATGGCCATCGAACCGGTCCTTCGCTTCTTCGACTTCGGCAGCCCGGCGTTCATGCGCCTCGTCGACGGGTTCCGGCAGAGCTTGATCGAAGAAGTCGCCGCGAGCGACCTGCCCGGCCTGATTTTCACCTACGTGTGGGCATTCGACCAGCCAGACGGTCAGCGAGCGTTGGAGCAGTACGCCCTCCCGTTCCGCGAGCGAGGCGGCCAAGTTCTCTACCTCGAGCTCGAAGCAAGCCAAGAAGCCAGGCTGCAGCGGAACACTGGCGCGTCCCGGCTTGCCGAGAAGCCGTCCAAACGCGACCTCGATGCGTCGCAGCGTCGGCTCCTGGCCATGGACGAGAGGCACCGGCTCAACTCCACTACGGAGTTCCAGGACCGCACGGACTACCTGCGGATCGACAACACCCACCTCTCGCCAGAAGACGTTGCGAAGCAGGTCATCGAGCAATTCAGTCTCGATCGCTAAGTGGTCGGCGTCGTAAATCCTTCGGGGGTTGACGGTGGAGTCGGCCATGTGTGTTTGCCGCTCAGTACCGCTACCGGCAGCCGATCCATGTTGTCAGCAGGCGCCCTCGGCCTGGGGTGCTGCTGAACTTGCGCCGGGCTTGAGTAGCTTGAGCGCACCGCTGCGCCGTCCAAGGATCAGACAGCTGCCTTGCGCGATGGTCAGTGCGGCGATGAGGAGGACGACGCTGAGCAGGGGAACGGTACGAATCCGCTCGGCACCACGGACCTGGCCATTCACGGCCGACAAGGCGTCGGAACCCCGCCGGTTGCCGGCCTGGCCTCGTGCACGGAGCTCGCAAGGATGCCGGCCAACAGCGCATGTGCCCCCGGAGCCCAAGCGGCCTCGGTCGCCCAGAACTACGGCAGCTTCGGCACGTACTACTGGATGCGCTGGCCCACGGCATGGCCCGCCGCCGACATCTCCGCCCAGCGCCTCGCCCGCCTCCCGGTCCAGGAGATCGTTGTGGCCACCAACGGGTCGACGTCGGCGATCGAACGTGCGCGCACCATCCTCGCGAACACGTATCCCGACCAGGACGTCCCATGGACCGTCCGCGAGGACCATGCCCAAAGTGGCGCACAGCTCGCCGGATACCAGCAACTGGCCAACGTGGTCATCCTGGTCAGCTTCCCCATCGCCGGCTGCAGCCTGGCGGTGAGCGTGGCTGCGGGCCTGAACGACCGCAAGCGCCCCTTCAGCCTGCTGCGGCTGACCGGTACACAGCTCGGGGTGCTGCGGCGGGTAGTCCTCCCGGAGAGCGCGGTCCCGCTCCTGGTGGTCGCCGTAGTGGCGATCGGGATGGGCTTCCTTGCTGCCCAGCTGTTCGTACAGGCACAGTTCAGGTACTCGATCCAGCCACCGGGGATCCAGTACTACGCGACCGTGCTCGCCGGGCTCGTCGCCTCGCTGACGGTGATCGCGTCCACGATGCCGCTGCTCAGACGCATCACAGGACCCGAAACGGCACGCAACGAGTAGCCGCTACGAGGATGGCTCGGACCGGCTGACCACAGC
>NZ_JBHVEE010000125.1:0-29232 GCF_042802415.1 Streptomyces sp. NPDC057486
CGGAAGAACCCGACGCGTCCGCGCTGACGCCAGTCGCCGACTACGTCAGCGACACCACCGCGACTGACTTGATCCACAGGTCTTGACTATTCCTCAGTTTTCCTAGCCATCGTTTCGCCTACTTCCGAGCGACTCGAACCCTGCACCTGCATGGGGCGTTCGTGTTCGGCGAGGGTCCGCACACGTTCAATGGCAGCCACGGGCGGCCTTGCCCCGCAAGCGCGTTGCCCACTCTCGGGAACGGACACGGTCATCAGAGCTCTACACGCCGTATCCAGACTGACGCACAGAGAGCAGCACGAGGCTGTGTTGTCCTTTAACTTCAGTCTGCCCCCTCAGCCACTTGAGTGCATCCACAACTCCGCGATCTCCCGCCCGCCGACGGTGACATGGGCACAGATCTGTGCCTTGCCGCTGCCGACCGCTGTGACGACCCCGTCGGCATCGACCTGTGCAACCTTCTCGTTGCTGCTCGAATAGGTGATCACCACTGGGCCGGACGTCTGGTTGTCGGCTTTGAGGGCAAGGTCGTCGCCGACCACCGTGCCCCCGGTCGGATCCATGTTCCGGGTGCTGATCCGATCGTTGAAGTCGTCCGCGTAGTCGCTGCCGGCAATCGTGATGTCGTCGGCACCGTCGAAGGTAAACAACGGAGCCGTGTACCGCGCGGGCAGCGTCTGGGCGGTCACCCGGGCCGTGTCACCGATGCGCATCCGTTCAGCGCCGCCCTGGAGCTTCACTCATGCGTGCCGCCTGACGTGGTTGCTCCGGAAGGTCAGGTCCCCGACGCTCCTGCCGACCACCAGGGCGCCCCCGGCCATGTCGAACCTGTTGTCCTCGATCAACAACGTTACGGTGCATCGGTTGCCCCGGCACGACCTCGCGGTTGGTCGGATCGAACCAGATCACCGGACCGGCCGGCCGCTCGAAGACGTTGTTGCGAATGACCACGTCTTGCACCGGGCCGATTCGAACCGCTGGTAGGCATCGGACGAGTTGTAGATGCTGGCCATGCTCATGCCGTTGAAGTGGCGGCGGGTCACCGTCACCGGACTTCACACTTCTCCTCCACGGCAGGCCTTCACTTGAGGACATCTGACGTCTTATGCTTCGGCGAAATTAGAAGGAGCGGACACACGCCACTCCGGACGAAAGGGCAGTTATGTCCCGTTTTAGTCGAAGACTTCACTGGCAAGCAGGGCTGGCCAGCCTCTCCGCCGTCGTGGCCCTGACCGGCGTCACACCCACGGCCGCAGCCGCCGAGCCGGCACCGGACTTCGACGCCACGCCTCCGCAAGCGGGCACGCCCTTCTACACGGAACAGCAACTCGCCACCAACGGCGAGGGCGGATTCCCCAACTACCGCATCCCGGCGCTGACCGTCACCAACGGCGGCGACATCCTCGCCTCATACGACGGCCGGCCTACCTCGATGGACGCGCCCGGCCCCAACTCCATCGTGCAGCGTCGCTCCACCGACGGCGGCACGACGTGGGGCGAGCCGACCTTCGTCCACAAGGGCAAGGTCGAAGCACCCATCGAGGGCTACTCCGACCCGAGCTACATCGTCGACCGCCACACCGGCGACATCTTCAACTTCCATGTGAAGTCCTTCGACAAGGGCTTCGGCGGCTCGCAGGCGGGCGTCGCCCCCGACAACCGCAATGTGCTGCACGCCGAGGTCAGCGTCTCCCGCGACGACGGCCGGACCTGGGAGCACAACGTCATCACCGCAGACATCACCACCGACCTCGGCTGGCGGTCCCGGTTCGCGGCCGCCGGCCGGGGCATCCAGCTGAAGTACGGCGAGCACGCGGGGCGCCTGATCCAGCAGTTCACGATCATCAACGCTGCTGGCGCCTTCCAGGCCATGTCCGTCTACTCCGACGACCACGGCAAGAGCTGGAAGGCCGGAAAGCCCGTCGGCGTCGGCATGGACGAGAACAAGACCGTGGAGCTCTCCGACGGCCGCGTCATGCTCAACTCCCGCGACTCCCAACGCTCCGGCTACCGCAAGGTCGCCATCTCCGAGGACGGCGGCGTCACCTACGGCGAGGCGACGATCGACCGCGAGCTGCCGGACCCGACGAACAACGCCTCCATCGTCCGCGCCTACCCCAACGCACCGAAGGGCTCCGACCGGGCCAAGGTGCTGCTCTTCTCCAACGCCGGCTCCACCAGCCAGCGCACCAACGGCACGATCCGGATGAGCTTCGACGACGGTGAGACCTGGCCGGTCAGCCGCGTCTTCCAGCCGGGCGGGATGGCCTACTCAACCCTGGCGACCCTGCCGAACGGCAACATGGGCCTGCTCTACGAGCCCGGCGGGGGCAACGCCGGCATCCGGTTCGCGCAGTTCAACCTCGCCTGGCTGAACGGCGTCGCCGCGCCGGTCACGGCCTCGGGCGCCTCCGTCGAGCGCGGCACCACGCGGTCGTTCGAGCTCACGGTGACCAACCAGAGCGGGAGCACGCTCCACGTGCAGGACCTCGCCCTCACGGTGCCCGCTGACTGGTCGTACGACCTGACAGCGCCGGACCGGATCCTGCCCGACGCATCCGCGACCGTGAAGACCACCCTCACCGCCCCGGCGAGCGCGCGAGCCGGCGCGTACCCCCTGACCGCCACGCTGACCGACGCGAAGGGACATACCTCGAAGAGCACCCTCATGGTCAAGGTGCCGAAGACCGAGGACGAGCTCACGCCGGGCCGCATCCTCGTCACGGGCGGCAAGCTGACCAACCCGCAGACAGACGGCTACCAGGTCGGAGACGAGCTGTCCTTCACCTACACCGTCACCAACCTCTCGGACGCCGCCACCACAGTCGCGCCGAGCGGGAACCTCGAGGACTTCGACCCGGCGACCGCCGCCCGCAACTGCCGCTGGCGCGGCCTGGCCGCGGACGCCTCGTACACCTGCACTACCCCGTACCACGTCGTCACCCAGGAGGACCTGACCGCAGGCCACTTCACCCCCCGCTCGAGCTGGACCTCCACCTCGGGCAACACGGTCACCACCGTGGAGCACACCGGCGAGCGCATCAACCTCGGCTGAGTCTGTCGCACGGGGCGCGCACCGCTTCGAACGGCGCTGCGCCCCGTGCCCAGTCATCGAGGTCCGCCCCTTCGACCGCAACGGCTTGGGCCTGCATGCCTCCGCGTCGCATGTCCTCGCCGAGCGCGATCCGGTCCACCCGCTGCGGCTCGTCCAGGACAACCGAGGAGTGCTGCTGGGAAGAGCGCATCCGCCAACTGGTGCCGTCGTAGCAGTCGGTGAGCACCGCCATCTCCTCGCCGTCGCCGAAGGCGGGCGCATCGAGGGGCCCGAGGCACGCAAGCTGATGACGGATCTGATCAAGGAATACGCGGACCTCTTCCCGGGCCCCTGGTTCCACCTCGGCGGTGATGAGTACTTCGGATGCCCCTGGTACCCCAAAAAGATCACCGGGGAGAACTCGCCACAGCTGCTCGACTACGCCCGCCGGAAGGCAGGTCCGGAGGCCACGCTCCTGGACGGCTTCAACACCTATATGAACGTCCTCGCGGAGCGGGGCAAGCGCGCGAAGATGTGGAACGACCACATTCATCCCGGACAGGGTGTCGTCGACATCGACCGCCGCATGCAGGTCGAGGCCTGGATCCGCTGGAACACCGCCGAGCCGTCGGTCGAGGACTACATCCGGGCCGGATACGACGTCGTCAACGGCTACGGCGACCACCTGTACTTCATTCTCACGCCTGGGCAGCAGCACGAGACCGGAAAGAAGTCGGCGCAGGGCATCTACGACCTGTGCACTCCGCGGACGTTCCTGCGCAGGCCGACGAAGGACATGCAACTCCCCGCCGACGCCCCCATGCCCGGGGCCCACTTGTCCATCTGGTGCGACAACCCCGACTTCCAGACAGAGCAGAAGGTGTCGGACAGCGTCCGCCCCTGGCTGCGGTCCTCCCGCAGCAGGTATAGGGATCGCCCAAACCCGCCCCCTGTCCCGTCCGAAAATGCGATTCGGTGCAGTGAGCTGTGGAGATGTCACTCGGTCAGGGTGGGGCATCGGGCATGCGCCAATCGGTCCCATGCCGAGAACCAGGCGCTCATGTCTTTCGGCCTCCGCCCGGGGTGAATGTGGCCCGCACAAGCGCCGTACTCGCGCTGGTTCAGCTCCCCGGCCTCGGCGCACTGCCCGTCTTCGACGATGTACCAGCTCATCTTCCGGACCACGCCCGTGTCGGTGGGCAGGGCCGAGACCAGCGACAGCACGGACGCTCCGCGCCAACTGCTCGCGTCTGACAGTGCCTCGTCCAGCAGTAGCGTCCGGCGGTCAAAGCCACCCGGAACGGAAGACGAAGGGCCCGTTCGGGGTGGGCTTGACGTGTTCTGTTGCCACACGAGCCGCTGGTGGGGGCATCCTCAAGCCCGATCCCCTGCTGGTGGAGACCAGACCGAAGCCTTTGGAGACGAGACCTGTCCCGGGCTACCCGCCAGCCCGCAGAAGCCGATCAAGAACTGCCACCGGCAAGCGGGTAGCCATCGCGCACCGCGCGATGCTTCCCGGCGCCGTACGCAAGATCGGACAGCCGGAAAGTACGCAAGATCTGGACGAAGGGGGTTCCCCCGAGCACTCCGGCGGCACGCATACGGTCGCGATCACGATGCGCCGCCGTCTCGGCACCGGTCCGACCTCCCCGTCACCATCCCGGCCGAGGCCGAACAACGCGGCTGCTGGCGGCCAAGCGAATCGAGCCGACTGCACACTCCTGGGGGCTCGCGGCGGCGAGAAGCCGGTGCCCGTACGAACAGCCCAGGTGGGACGGTACGCGCCACCCAGCTCGTCGAGCTGACGACCGGGACCAGCCCCCTGGCGCGTTGTCGCCTGTCCAGCTGGACTTCTTCCAACCGCTGACCTTCGAGCCCCCCTCCGGACTTCCTGTACGTCCACCGGGCCCAGTAGGCGTGCCCCTTCTTGCCCGACACCTTGTGGGCGATGATCAGCGGCACCCGGTGGGGCGACGCCTCGGTGTATTCGATGACGATGCAGTAGTAGGACTTGGTCAGGTTCGTATTGGTGTGGGTATGTCGCGGTGGCAGGTGGGGCAGGCGCCGGTCCAGACCGCGAGCAGGGTCTGGAGTTCGCGGATGACCTGGTAGAGGCTCAGGCCGGCGCCGCGTCTTTTGGGGCCTGGGCCAGTCGTTGCAGGGTGCAGAAGGCGTGCGCGACGGAGACGAGGGTGACGTGGTGGTGCCAGCCGCCCCAGGTTCGGCCCTCGAAGTGGGCCAGGCCCAGGGCCTGCTTCATCTCCCGGTAGTCGTGCTCGATGCGCCAGCGGAGCTTGGCCAGCCGCACCAGCGAGGCCAGGGGCATGCCGGAGGGCAGGTCGGACAGCCAGAACTGCACCGGCTCGGGCTCGCCGGCAGGCCATTCGGCCAGCAGCCAGCACTCCGGCAGCTCCGGGCCGTCGGTGGCCTGCCGGACCTCGCGTCCGGCAGGCCGGATCCGCAAGGCCACGAAGCGGGAGTACATCCGCTTGCGGCCGGATCGGCCCGTGCCGGGCCGGGAACCTTCACGCCACTGCACCGGCCGAGCTGCCTTCCGCCCCGCCGCGACAACCAACTCCTTCACCGACCGCGGCTTGTCCGGGTACTTCGCCACCGGCGGGCGTCCGGTCCCGGAGTACGGCACGTCCACCGGCACCGCGTCGCCGGGCTGGGCCGACAGCGTGCTGGAGATCCCCACCACGTAGTTCAGGCCGCGGGCCTGCACCCCGCGCCGGAACGCGGCAGCGTCGCCGTATCCGGCGTCCGCGATGGCCAGCGGCACCTCGATCCCCCACGAGCGGGTCTCGTCGAGCATGTCCAGAGCCAGCTGCCACTTCTCCACATGCCCGACATCCTCGGGGATCTGGCAAACGGCACGCCGGGCGGCCTTGTCCGGATCGGCCTTCGCAGAGGCGGGGTCCCACGTCTCGGGCAGGAACAGCCGCCAGTTGACCGCCGCCGAAGCGTGGTCATGGGCAAGATGCAGCGAGACGCCGACCTGGCAATTGGTGACCTTGCCCGCCGTGCCGGTGTACTGCCGCGACACACACGCCGAAGCGGTCCCGTCCTTCAAGAACCCCGTGTCGTCGAAAATGAGCGCGGACGGCCGGATCGCCGCTTCCATTCTCCAGGCCACCCTGGCCCGCACATGCGCCGGATCCCACGGGCTGGTGGTCACGAAATTGGCCAGCGCCTGCCGGTTCCCGTCCTCACCCAGCCGCGCCGCCATCGGCTCGACCGACTTGCGCCGCCCGTCGGTCAGCAGCCCCCGCAGGTAGACCTGCCCCCACCGACGCTGATCCTTCCGCGCGAACGGCTCGAACACCTCCGCCGCGAACGCCTCCAACTCACCACGCACCACAGCAATCTCGTCCGGAGTCACACACTCCCAACGCCACACCGGGCCAGAAGGACACGCACCACCGCAACCGACCTGACCAAGCACTAGTAGTCCTTGCTCCGGGTACATCGATGAGTCTCCACGGAGCCGGCCTTGCTGTTGGCATCCGCGAGCGTCGGGGCCGACACGAGTAGTACGGCACCGACTGTCATACACATGATCCTTCGCATGCCAGGGTCAACGGCTCTCCGCCGCAGAAGTGCGGACGACACATGGGCCATCACCCACACGAGGCGGTTGTGAGGCCACACCTCCTTGGGCTACTGGGTGTGAAGGATGGCCCTATTTGATTTCGTAAGCCTGTGCATCCGTGCCCACCATGCCTGCTCTGGCCAGCAGAAACGCCGCGCTGCGACGAGCGATCCGACCGGTCCGCAAAGGACGAATCTGCCGGGCAGGAGCTACAGACGGAATCCTCCCCCCAGTGCAGATGGCTGCGTGCGCGGCCCGGGGATCCCCGCTCGTACGGCGGGACGCGGCGTTTGCGCATGGCCCCATGGCTGCTGTGCCGCGATGTTACGGTGCGCCGCGGCATCGAGGAGAGCTCGTGGGACGGTGGCTCCGCCCTGGCGTGCCGTCTCCAGCAGTGCTGCCGCAGCGATCTGCTCGGCGGGCATCACGGTCCGGTATGTGCCGGTCAGCGAGTCCAGTTGTCGGTGGTGAACAGGGTAGAAGCGCCGCTGCCCTGGATTGTCGGGGCCGGGTCGGTGCTCGACGGAGTCGGTAACCAGTCCGCTCTGCGCCCGCTTCACCGCCAGCGGCGCGGCTGCGGCCAGCTGCCACCCGGTGGCAGGCAGCCGGTACAGCATTGCCGCCAGAGCGCCCACGCCCTGCACGTCGTCCAGGATTTCGCGGACCGGCCGCGCTTCGGGGCGTCCTGCTCCGTCCGGTCGCCACTGCGCACCGAACAGCAGCTGCCCCACCCGCACAGCCGACGTGTGGGCGATCACGGTGGCCGGGTGGGGGACGACCTGCGGCAGGCGGACCACCTGGCCGCGTCGGACGATGTCATAGCTGGGCGGCGGCAGTTTGGGATGGGCCCGTGGGTCTGCCAGGTCCACAATCCGATGCCACGCGGCCGCAGACTGCTGCCACGCCTGTGCGGAACTCCGCAGGGCTCCGGCTGCCTCCCGCTGAACTGCAGCGATCGCCGCGTCCGGGAGCTGTTCGGCGACGCGCAACAGCAATCGGCCCGCCAGCAGGCGTCCCATCGCTGTCCAGCGGGACAGCTGTTGCAGGTCCGATCCGCTCAGCCGATGTCCGGATCGGTCGTGCAGGGTGTCGAACGCGACCCGGGACAGCCGGTCGCAGTCCTCAGCCAGGCGCTCGGGAACATCCCGGGTGTCGTCGCTGCCGTGCGCCTGGACCGCTTCGACGGGCAGTGCGAGCGAGAAGGCCGCGATCCCCCAGTCGGCGTTCCGGGTCCCCTCCCGGCCGAATACCGCAGCCTTGGCCAGAGATGATCGGACATTGGCGAAGGCTGCTTCAACGCCGGGGTCCTCGACGCCCCTGCCCAGGACGATAACGATCCGGTTTGCCTCCCACGCGAGTTCGGCGGACCGTCGGGCGAGGTATTCGCGAGCGGGACGGGTACTGAACGCGTAGGCGTAAGCGGTCAGCGGGGACCGGTCGGGCCCGTGATGGCTCTCGATGAGATCACGTACCGCGTTGACAGCTGCGGTCGCACCCGCGATGCCGTCCCCTGCCGAGCCGGACGCGATCGCCGCCGGGGATGGCAGCAGTCGCTGGGCTGTCTGCAATGCATCTCGGGCCTGGGCAAGGTGGAAGCCGAGGTCGCTCGCCGGCGAGGTGTCGTCGATGACGCTGAGTCCCGCAGCCAGATCCGCCAAGAACTGGTCTAAGAGGCGGCTTACGGCTGCCTGGTCAGACGTGACGGGCTGCTCGGCCGCGGCTCGCAGATTCGCGCCGGCTGTATCGAAGAGCTCTCCTAGAGTGGCCACTACTGCTCCCGGACCGTCGTGAGAGCCTCCCGCGCGGCGGATGCGTGTCGGGCCGCCTCGCTCAGGCGGCTCTGCGCGCCTGAGCTGCTGTCCCCGGCCGAGGCGAGGCGAACAAGCGCCCCATGGGTCCGATCGAGCAGGCCGATGTAGGGAGCAACACCGGCCGTTCCGGGCTCGATCTCTGCCAGCTTGAGGGGAACGCCCGTCTCCGGCACGGGCAGCAGATCCCGGGCGGTGAAGCATTCCTGCGCCACGACGAGCGCCTGCAGTTCGTCGCTCGCGTTGTCCCAAGCGATGGCGTCCGCCAGACGGCCCGCGAGGTCCAGCGCATCCCATGCGGCGGCCAGAACCGTGTATGCGTCCGACTCCGACAGCGCTTCACTCACGCTGTTCAGCTCTGCGCTCATGACCTCGATCCCCTCCCTGAAAATGTGTGTATAAGGCAATCGTGGCACCGCCCCCGTCATAGCTCCCAGCCCCCTGTGGACAGAGAGGTCTCTGTGGACAACGACGTATCCGGTTGAAAGGACACCCGAATCTCCCTGCGTACTGGCTGGACGGCGTCGCCGTTCACCACTTGCGAGAGAACACCCACCCCCGCTACGCCGCCTCCACCTCAACCCCGGCCTCGGCACCAAGAAGCTCGCCCGGCTCATCGCCCGCGACGTCCGCACCTTCCTCGACGGGCTCCGCACCACCTGCCAATGCTGCGCCCAGGAACGAGACTCCGTCCGGCGGTCCTGCTGCGCCATCCGCCAGTGCTGCGTTAAGCGCCTCTCCCCGCTGACCGTGACGTACGTCCACGCGGTCCTCAAGTCCGCCCTGGAACGCGCCGTCCGCGAGGGCGAGCTGCCACGCAACGTCGCCCGGAACGTCAAGACCGCCACGCCCCACCCCAGACGCTTCCAGCCTCTCACCGCCTCCGAAGCCTGGCAGTTCCTCTACAAGGCCAACGCCGACCGGCTGCACGCGCTGTACGAACTCGCCCTTCAGCCACACCTCCACGCTACGAGGGAAAGGTCAGGTGGGCCAGATGGTCCTGGACGCGGTGCACCACCGGATGCAGATGGTTGCGGTACTCGAGGAAGGGGCTGATCTGCCCGTTGCCGCCCGCCCGGCCCAGATATACGACCAGCTCACGGGCTACGGCCGCGGTCAGCGCGGGACCGTGGTCGCGCTCGACCAGGGACAGCGCGAGGTCGATGCCCGCGGAGATACCTGCGCTGGTGCTCACCGCGCCGTCGTTGACGTACAGCACGTCGTCCTGCACCTGGGCGAACGGATAGCGTCGCCGCATAGGCTCGGTCAGCGACCAGTGGGTGGTACAGCGGCGGCCGTCCAGCAGCCCGGCCTCTGCGTGTGCCGCGGCGCCGCTGCACACGGATGCCAGCCGGGTGCCGCCGGCCGCGGCGTCGCGCAGCCAGCGGGTCACTGTCGCTGTCACCAGCGGCGCGGCGGCGCGCAGCCGGGGTCCCGGCACCAGCACCAGGTCCCCCGACCTGGTCCGGGGCAGCGGCCCCAGTCCGGCCAGCCGCAGGCCCTGGGCCGACACCGTCTCCGGGCTGTCCGCCACATACTCGATGCGGTACCCCGCGCCCAGGTACGACACCGTGTCGAAGACCTGGACCGGGCCGCCCAGATCCAGCAGATTCACGTCCGGCAGTACCAGCACCACGATCCGGCCGGTGCACGCCTTATTGCCGTTCACCCGGCCTTCGGTACGAGGCGCCCGTCGCCCACCACGAGGGCCGGGAAGGCCCGGGGGCGGACGGAGCCAGCACTTCGGCCGTGCGCGGCGCGGCGAGCCGCCCTACTGCCTGCGCCGGACGACCCGCTGACCCTCCTGGTGATCCGAGTGGCGTCCCGCCCTTGCCTCGTGGTCCGTGGCGGTCACGGTCCAGTGGTCGAAGTCGTAGACGACGGATTCGCCATCGACCGAGGCCTGGAACCTGGAGCCCAGCTTGTCCTGTTGCAGCCACGGGGTGTCGAACAGTTTGTACGAGTCGTAGTCGATGGGCGTGCCGTTCACGAGGTGGGTGGCGGCAGGCGCCTCGGACGCCGTGTCGAAGGTGATATCGAGGTCGTCGCCGCTCAGGCTGTGATACACGAGCCGCGGATTCGTGTCCTCCAGGTGACCCAGGTCCAGACTGGTGGTACTGGTGAGGGCTCTCACGAACGCGTCGAAGTCGGTGTACGCGGAGGCATCCGCCGATTCCAGCACCCAGCCGTTGTTGTCGGCCTGGCTGCGCAGAATGTCGTAGCTGTAGCTGAGGCTCGCGGTCGGGTGGGTCTGCGCCGTCGTCTTCACCTTGTTCGCCGGGTCGTTCGGTGTCTGGTGGTACCAGGTTCCGGGCTTCGCCAGCCTGTAGGCGAAGTACATCGACCCCGTGTCCGCGATCGTCCATCCGTCGGCCTCGCGCCGTTCCCGGATCGAACCGTTCGTGGGGAACAGCGCGTTGATGTAGTTCGATGTCTGATCGCCGGACGACTTGTAGACACCCACGGCCGCGGGACCATTTTGCATCACACGTTGGCCGGCGGGCTGGTTGTAGGCACCGATCGGGGCGTTGCCCTGGTCGACCGACAGCCGGAAGAGCGGATTGGCGGCGTCGGACTGCCAGCGGAGCACGACCGGCAGGTCCTCGATCCAGTTGTCGACCCGCCGGTACTGGACCTCGGTGCCGAGGCCCCGGACGGCCGGCTGCAGCCGCTTCACGCTGTACCGCGGCTTCCGCGCTGCGTACGGCTTCGCACCCAGCGAGTACCAGAGGGATCTGCGGTTGCGCCGAGCCCGCGCACTCCTTGCCGAGGGCATGGCGCCGGCGACGGCGGCCGCCGAGGCCGGCTTCGCGGATCAGGCCCACCTCACCCGGTGGTTCACCCGCACCTACGGCGTCACCCCCGCCGCCTACCGCGCGGCGTGACGCACTCCCGCCGTCAGAAGGTCTGCTCCGGTGCGGGGAACGTACCCGCCGCCACATCGGCCGCGAAGTCCCGGACGGCATTGAGTAGTACGCCGTGCACGGCGGCGTCCTGATTCACGAAGCGCGGCAGCCGCCCCGTGCGCAGCCCTGCCATGTCCTGCCACACGAGCACCTGCGCGTCACAGCGGTTCCTGATCACGCAGGCGCTCAGTTCTACTGGGACACTGGCCGACTCAGGCCGTGGGTACGCCGACCGTATCCCACGCCTGGAGTACCGCATCGCGCTCCTGCGGCCCGTAGGCGTCGGCGGCGTCCGCGGTGAGCCGTGCGAAGGACGTGAAGTCGGCGTCGCCGGCGAGCCTGCCAGCGGTGAGCACGTCGTACCAGATACGGCCGGCGCCATCCCAGGCGTGGCCGCCAAGCCGGGTGGCGGCGAGGTAGAAGGCGTGGTTGGGGATGCCCGAGTTGATGTGCACGCCGCCATTGTCGGCGAAGGTCTGCACAAAGTCGTTCATGTGGGCAGGCTGCGGATCCTTCCCGAGCTCATCGTCGTCGTACGCGATGCCGGGCGCCTTCATCGAGCGCAGCGCGAAGCCCTGTGCTCCGGGGCGCAGCAGTTCCTCTCCGAGTGCCCCCGCCTTCATCGTCCGCCAGCGGTCGGAGGCATGCCAACCCGAGCAGTCAATGAACCAGCGGTGGTTCGTTGGACCGGTGGGCGCGGGTCCAGGAAGCGGTGACGTTCCTGACCGATGCAGCTCACGTTTCAGGCATGGCCATATGCGGATTGTCACCCTCGCGGAACAATCGCTGGACCGGTCTGGCGGAAGGGATGAGCGATGGCAAGCGGGGGCGAGCAATATGAGGCGTCGGCGCTGGGGTATGTGGCCAGGGGTATGTGGCCGGCATCTTGGTCCGCTTCCGGGCCGTCACGGTCAGGTGCCACACCCACTCCGCCATCGTCTCGCCGGACGCGGGGACGTCTCGCCTCACGGCACGATCCGGTGGCGCCCCGGCTGTAACCTCAGCGCGCAGAGCCCAGTTGGCGTACAGCGGTCCGGGACTGCGCCTCCACACCGTCGCCCGCGCCTTGGAGCAAACCGCTTCTACCAGGCCCCGCATTCGCCGCATGCGCCGTACTGGTCCTTATCCTCACAGCGTGCTCCTGCCCGGCCTCGGGACTCATTCCGAGTCGAAGAACTGACGGCCGTTCGCCACTCCGAGCGAGGATTTCACCGCCAACTCGATTCCGATCTCCGACAGCCTGGCCAAGTGCGCCAGCCGCCGGACCTCCCATTCTTCGAGGCCCCGGGCGGGAAGCGCCTTCGAGGGCGTCCACCCGTTCATCGCTGCCGCGAGGCCGGCAGCGTCACCGAACGCTTTGGATGTTCCTGAAGCAGTGTGCGGCCGGACCGTTCCCGCAGCATCCCCTATCAAGGCCGCATGATCGGCCACCATGCGGTAGGGAGGGAGGTCGAATACCGGTTGCATGAAGACCTCCGACAGCCGAACAAGTCTGGCGAACTGTGGCGGCAGGGAGGAATCTGCCTGGGTACCGACCTCCTCAACCGTCCCAGGCATCAGTTCCCCTGACGGCAGGAAATGCGCGAACTGCTTTCCGGAGCGCCCCGTCATGAGCCTCGAAAGATTACACTCGGCAACATTCATATACCACACCCAATTAACCCGCCGCACCCCTTCCTCCAGCTCGCCGTTGGGCCCTGGAACCAGATAGCAAAGCATCTGCATGCCACGCGAACCGAAGAATGTGAACCGGCCCGAAAGAAGCTCCAACAAGTCGTCCGGCACCCGGGATTCGGACTCCAGTCCACGCCAGGCCACGTAGCCCGCGTACGCGGGACGAGCAGCGGGGTCGACAAGTCTTCGCGTGGCCGATCCGATTCCGTCGGCACCGACGAGGAAGTTGCCACGCACGGTATACCCGTCGGAGAACTCAGCCGTGACGTCATGGCCTTCCACCTGCACACGGGCGAGCGAGCTGTCCAGGCGGTAGCACACCTCGGTGAGCGGATCGCGAAGCGCGCGGTAGAGGGTGTCCCAGGAAGTCATCAGCTGCGGGGCTTTGTAGCGCTCGGCCTTGCCGTGGATGTGGAGTTGCTGGCGTTCGTGCAGGGGGACGCTCACTGATCGCGCGGACGATCCCAGCCGCTCCAGCAGCATCTCGACCTCAGGCTGCATGACGATCCCGGCCCCGCGGGACTCGGTCCGGCCGGCTGACCGTTCGTAGACAGCAACGTCCGCACCGGCGGATCCCAGTTCGTGCGCTGCCGCCAAACCTCCGACGGATCCACCGATGATCAGTGCTTTGAAAGCGTTCCTCTCACCCATCGTGATACTCCACTGTTCCGCGGGCGGCGTCCACACCATTGATCGTCGCATCTGTGGCGGACCGAGGCCACGGCGCGGCCAGGGCATCTCGTCCTCCCCGGACGGGAAGCGACGAGCGAAGGCGACCGCCTCCTCGACGGAGTGCCCGGCATCCCTGAGGCGCAGCGCCAGAGCGCCCGGGTCGATCCACGCGGCGCCCCGCGTCGGCCGCGCCCAGTCAACGAGCCGGGCCCGTCCCCCTGTGATGAGGACGTTGTCGGGGGGGCAAGGTCCGTATGCAGCAGGACGTCGCCGGCAAAGTACCGCGCGGTGCCCTCCGGCGCGTACGGAGCCCACCGCTCCTCAGCCTGTTTGATCTCGACGCCGGCCGGTGCGGAGATGCCCTGAAGCTCGGTGAGCGCCGCCGCTACGAGTGGCAGGTCCGGCGAGCCGGGCGCGTAGTCGGCGTGACGGCCGTCGACCCCCTCGTAGCCGAGGAGACTCCATCCGTCCAGCTCCAGGTGCCAGTACAGACGCGGGCAGGACGCCGGCAGGTGCGGGGCCACCGCCGCCTCACGGCGCTACGCACCGACCTGGGGATGGTCGGCCGGGATGCCCCTTTACGAAGAAGCTGCCGCTCTCCGTCTCCAGGACGGAGGCGATGCCGGAGTTCATGCCGCCGCGCACGGTCACCACCTGGTGCACGGCGCCGGTCTTGTCGGCGACGATCTGGCGGATGTCGGCGGGAAGCTGCTCGAATGGAAAACACGGGAAGAGCAGCCGAAGCATGAGAAAATGTACGCGAAGTCGCTGCAGGATCTGGGGCCTGTGCCGTACGAGAGACGCTACCCGAAGTATGTTTCTTCGAACTGGGGTCGTCGCCAGAGACCCAGCTGAACGAGACGGGCCAGCAGCGGACCGGGCCGAACGAAACGATAGTTGCCAACGCCCATGTAGTCCTACGTGAATCGTCCTCGTCGAGTCATAACGAGCGTGGGCCTCTGAAGCCCCAGCTGCGCCGCTTATGGGACATTCCACTTCTCCTACGCCATTGGACTGATGGACATGAAGACAACCTTGCGAAACATCAGTTTCGCCGCCGCAGCCTACTTCTGCTTGGAGGCCGGCATATTGCTCACATCAGCGAGTGGCTCCGTTGCCTCACCGCAGAATTCCCAAGTTGCACCGTCGGAACTTAAGTGCTACACGAACATCAGCAATCCAGACGCAATCGTGTGCTATCGGGTTTCGAAGCGGGCCCTGAACAGGGGAGGCCAAATTGCATTCCTCCCCTTCCTCATTCAGGTGCCCACACCTTCGAATCACCCGCCTCCGATCGTCGTGAGTGTTTTGCCGTCGCCCCTGCCCGATCCACCCCCAGGGCAACTTCGACGCGAATCCTCCAGTGGCACCGAATTCTCACCCCAGCCACCGGCTGGCTGAGATCGCCTTCACCGGGGTACCGCCGGGCTCCCCGCAGACTGCCGAGCGGTGCCCTCGTCCTTCGGGACGGCCATCAGGCAGATGTTGCCGTGCCGAATCCATGCGTACCGTGGGTGTCGTCGGAGGCGAGCTCGTAGCCCTCCCAGTGCTTGTCCCGGCTGCGCGGCTGATTCAGCTTCACCTGATTTCCCCCAGGATGCTCCGGGCTTCAGGCCGGGGAGGAATGGGCCCTTGGAGCGGAGCCGTGAAGCGGCGGAGTTCTCTGCGTACCTGCCGTGACCTGTACTTTCGGGTGTTGCAAGTCCCGTCTCTGACGAACACCCGGGCATCTCGTCCGCAATCCCCGCGCAGCAGGCGCCCTCGGCGCACACCGGTGTCCGCGCTCATCACCCTCACCGACGGCGAGTTCGACGCGCTCAGCAGCCCCCTCTGACCGACGCTGGATGCCGACGCCGGATACCGAACCACTCTCGAAGGAAAGCTCATGAAGATCGGCATCATCGGAGCAGGCAATATCGGCGGCAATCTCACCCGTCGCCTCACCGAGCTCGGGCACGACGTATCCGTGGCCAACTCCCGCGGCCCCGAGACCTTGGCCGCCCTGGCCGAGGAGACCGGTGCCACCCCGGTCACTGCCGCCGAAGCCGCCCGCGGCGCGGAAATCGTCGTGGTGACCATCCCGCTCCGGAGGGTCCCCGGCCTGCCCTCCGGCCTCTTCGACGGCGCGGCCGAGGGGTTCGCCGTCATCGACACCGGCAACTACTACCCCAAGGAGCGCGACGGACGGATCGCCGCGATCGAGGAAGACGGCCTGACCGAGAGCCGCTGGACCGAGCAGAACCTCGGCCATCCGGTCGTCAAGGCGTTCAACGGCACCCTCGCTCAGGACATCCTCGCCATGCCGCGGCCGGCCGGGCACCCCGAGCGGATCGCGCTGCCCGTCGCCTCGGACGACGAGACCGCCAAAGCGAGGGTCCGCGCCCTGATCGATGAACTCGGCTTCGACACTGTCGACGCCGGCAGGATCGACGACTCCTGGCGCCAGCAGCCCGGCAGCCCGGTCTACGGGCTCCGCGCCGACGTCGCCGGCGTGACGAAGGCTCTCGCCGATGCCTCACCCGAGCGCAAGTCGGACTTCCGGGCCTGGTCCGGGTGAGTCCGAGTGTGATCACTCGGCGGAGTTTCAGGGCCGCGGCGCGGTGGTGGAGCCACACGTTGTTGGCGATGACACCGTGGTGCGGAACCCGGCGGTTGCCCTTGACGACCAGCCAGGCGATGGCCCGTTCGACCGGTGGGCGCCATCGGCGGTACTCGTCCTGCCAGGAAGTATCGGTGGCGGCCTGAGTCCGGGAGGCGGTGAGCAGTTCGTGCTGGGGGGGTTCACAACTGCTGGGCCGACACATCGTTTTGGCGAACATGGGCACGATGGGGTGAACGGCGCGACGAGCTGCGGGCATGCCTGGCGGGGTGCGGGGAACGTTCTCGGTGCGATCTGGGACGCCGGGTGTGGTGTCAGCAGTCGGGGCCCCCGTGTCACCAGCGAGATGGTTCGGGGCCTCCCCGTCGCCTCCGGCCACACCCACATGGCCAGGTCGTAGGAATTCCGCCCGCCTGGAACGGAACGCATACGGGATATGCGTCGCCGCCCAGGACGCGAAAGCGGAGGACCAGCACGCCCAAGACCGTTCGGGGCGTGCCGGTGAGGCAGGACTCACTCCTGCTCACTGCCCAGGAACGGTGAACGTTGAGGGTGCGTCCGGTCTTGGAGGTGGTGCAGCGTTCCCGCAGGGGGCAACCGGCGCACAGGCACTTGAACTGGGCGGTGCCGGCGACCGGATCGATGTGGAAGTCGTCGATGGCGAAGCCACCGGGGACGGCCTGCCGCAAGGGCGGCGGCTTGATCACCAGGGTGTGGCCCTCGGCGTGCGGCCGAGTGCGCAGGTCGCCGGTGCCGTAGAGCGGAGTCGCCGAGCACGGTCTGCTCGCCGTCTTGGTCGGCGTGCAGTGCGGCGACGACGGCGGCTGCGCTTCGCGATCCGCCAGCGCCCGTCGGAGTCCTCGGCGGGTTCCAGTCCTGGCCCGCGAACAGAGCCAGCAGAACGAACAGCGTTCGCCGCCTTCGCAGCTGGAGCAGCCGTACCGTCCGCGAGCAACGTCGCGAGGCAGAAGGCTGGCACAGGCCAGAGCGAGGCGGAAGGAGCCGAGGGGCGGGCCTGGATGTGCGAGGAGGAGCACGTCCAGGCGCAACGGCAGCCGGTGTCAGCGGGTACTCGTCGCTTCCTCTTCCGGCCACTGCCTTCTGTCCTATTCCGTCTGCCTCGCGCCGATGCCTGGCAGAATTACCGGCTCCAGTCGGACCCGCTGCTGATCGCCGAGATACCGCTCAAGCTCCGGCGGCCGGTATTCCGTGTCCCTGTCGTAGCGCTCCTTGGCCGACACTGCCAGGAACTCGTTGAGCCGACATTTGTTGCCCGCCGCCCCTCCGAGGGACCGATGCAGCGGCGTCGCCAGTCGGTAGAGTCCCGTGCGCGAGGGGTGCAATTGACCCAAGGGGTCCGGCTGCACGCGGAAGTCGATACTCTCGTCCGACTTCATCTCACTGGGCCCGGCCGCGCTGAGCGCCTCGGCGTTGAACTCCAGTCCGTATCGGCGGGCTTGGTCGACCATCCACAGCAGGGTGATGTCAGACAGCCCCGTCTCCTTGTAGCCGCCACCGATATCGCAGTGCGACCCGGCGAACCACACCTGCTTCAGTTCCTGGCCCTGCTCGGCGGCGCGGGGCTGCTGGTGCCATAGCGTCGGCCGGAACGCCGATCTCTGCTCGTCGATGGCCAGTGCGTGGAAGGCTGCCTTGACCCAGCTGCTCAGCTCGGTGTCGTGGAACGCCCAGCGCTGGTTGAACTGGTTCACGACGGGCTTGAGCCACTTGGAGTCCGGAACCGGGATTCCCAAGGCACCGACGGTGTCCCACACTCCGATGAAGTGGATTTCCGTCTCGTGCGCATACGAGCCGCGGAACAACGTGGAGGCCGCGCCGGTCGGCTTCTCGATTCGGTCGCGGTAGAGGGCCCAAGCCTCCTTGATCCGGTTGGCGTGTTCCCGCCGTACGACGCCGCAGTTGCGCACCAGACCCGCCAGGCTGCGGACGGTGAACGCACCCCGGCTGAAGCCGAAGAGGAACAACTCGTCGTCTGGCTCGTACGTCTCCACGAGGAAGCGGTAGGCGTCGATGACGTTCCAGGACAGGCCCACGCCGAACGCGCCGCCGGGCAGGCGCTCCCACCGGTGGGTGCCGACGCCACTGTGGTAGTAGACCCGCTGGTCCTTCCCTGCAGCGGGCCCAGGGCGTACGGACAGGGCGACCTTGGTGACGTTGGTGCTGCTCAGCTGGTCGGCGAAGTCCCACGTTCCGTCGCAGCAGACGACCAGACGCTTGGACATGATCATCTCTCCTCGCGATTGAAGTGCCCCTCCCGTCCCTCGTCCTCTGCCCGAGAGTCTGGGATGCCCTGCCCAATCCCACCGAGCAGGGGTGGGCGGCGGGCTTACCGGCCGCGGGGGGCCTGCGGCCTCGGCGGGTGCAGGCGCTCGGACAACAGGTCGAGGTGGTTCCTGGCCTGCTCGGCAGCTGGACTGTGGGGGAAATGGTCAAGGACCTGCTGCCAGTGGTCGCGGGCCCTGTCGACGTCTCGGCGCCGGTGCCGGAGACGGCGAGACCGCGCTTCCAATGCGCAAGCGAGATGCACCCTTTCTTGAGCGTCACCCGCGGAATGCTCCACGGCCCTCTCCAACAGACCGATGGCCTCGCCGAGCTGACCCTCCCGGTAGGCGACCCACCCGCGGGCGTCTTCGCATATCGCAAGCCGACCAGGGTCCCGGAGCGACGCGCTCTTCAGAGCATTCTCCGCCATCCGGTGCGCCTTTCCGAGCTTGATGCCCTGCTCGGCATAGAACATTGCGACGCGCGCTGTCAGAGTGACCAGCCTGGCACGCAGCACATGCTCCTCGTCTGCGCCGCGAGACATTTCCAGTCGGGCCGAGCAGGCCTCCTGAGCCTCGATCAGCTCACGTTCCACCTCCCACGGTTGCTCTTTACCGGTCATCAGGTGCGCGATTCGCTCGTGCTGCTGCGCGGCGTGCGGCTGCTGGGCCCTGCCACCGATGGTGCGCAGAGCAACGATGGCCTCGTCTGGACGGCCCAGCAGATCCAGCACGGTGGCCAGTTCCTCATGCATCCACGCCTCCAGGTCCTCGTCCAGCGAGGCTTCACGTGTGGCGTTGACCAACTCCTCCCGTGCCCGGTTGAGGAGCTCTTCGCTGTCGCCGTCCGGCGACGTCTCAGCCTGCTTGCGGTAGGTACGCGCCAGCTCGAGCCGGGCAAAGTCCCGTTGCTCTCCGGCCGGCAGGAGCTCAATCAGCCGTTGCAGCGTCTGCCGCGCCAGGTCGTACTGCGCCCGCTGCTCCCGGTACAGCCGGGCCAGCGTGAAACGCGGATAGGCGTAGAGCGGGGCCAGTTTCAGGGCGTCGCGGCAGTCACGTACGGCATCGCCAACGCGGCCCTGACTCGCGTACACCGCCGCCCGCCCTGCCGTCGCACGCGCACGCGTGGGCAAGTCCTGCTGTTCGGCGGACAGCTCCGTCAACCGCTCCCGGCCCCGACGTCCCGTGCGGTACCGGGGGCGGACGGTCTTGGGTGACCTACTGATGGCCGCGGTGTAGTTTCTGACGGCCTGTTCGTAGTTGTCCGAGGATTCGTCCCCGAGCCCTGCGGCGGACTGGGAGTCCGCAAGGGCGGCGTGTGCATCGGCGAGTTCCACGAACCACAGCGGGGGCATCTCCACCCCCGAGGGCGGCTCTTGTCTGACGGCCTCCGTAAGGCGGCTGACTGCTGTTTTCCAGTGCACGCGCTCTTCACCGGAGGGACGGATCATCGACGCCAGCGATGCGTGCAGCAGCCCGACCTCCCGGGCGATGAAGGAGACTTCGGGCCGATTCCCGCCATGTTCGCCGCGTAGCTCGTCAATGCTCTTCAGCGCCTCACGCAGACTTGGCTCGTTGAAAGTTTGCCGTGCCTCGAGGGCATCGTTCCACGCTTGCGCCCAACGCAGACTGAAGTGATCTTCCCAGCCGAGGGCGCCAAGGGCGGTGCCATCACGTGGTGGCCACTGCTCGTCGACAGTCCGACGCACGTCCTCCGCGCCGGGCTCCAGGGCCAGCGCCTTGCCCGCGAGCGACCGGGCGGCACGCTCATCGGGTGAGACCAACGCGAGCAGCAGCCAGGCCACGGCGTCGTCGGGATGCTGGTGGGCCGCCAGGATGAACAGATCGGTGGCCAGTTCCCTCGCCTCACCAGTCCCTGTCATGGCGGTGAGACCACCGACGTCCTTGACCGTGACGTGATGATTCTGGGGGTCCCGCTGCAAGGCCTCCAGATACGCCAGCCGCGCACGGTCCTTATGGCCGTACTTCAAGAGAATGCGGCCCCGGAGCACGTGTAGCTCGGGCAGCTCAGGGGCCCAGCGGATCGCCATACGGATGCGCCACTTGGCCATGATGACGCGACGCCACCGAACCAGGCCGCCCGCACTGCCCGCGAGCTGGAACCAACACTCGGACTCCAGACCGAGGACTTGGGCAATCCGCCCGGTCAGCGGCCGTACCGCAGTCGTGTCCCCGTCGACCACCAGCCTTCGGGCCCGCTCGTCGATCAGATCCTGTTCCGTACGGCGGAAGCGACGAAGCGCCTTGCGCACCATGCGGTCCGACCGCCCGCGCTTCGTCTGCGGCCGCTGGTGACCACCCTGCTTCAGCAGTGCGGCCCCGAGCCAGTACCTGGCGAGAGTGCCTTCCATGGGATGTGTGCCGGAAGTTTGCTTGCGCGCGCTGTCAGCTGACTGGATCGCCTGCTCCAGGAGCTCGGCCCGCTTGTCAGCATTGACATCCGGATGGTCAGCCTCCTCAAGGAACGCCCTGACCAACTGGACACGGGCGGGAGCCAACGTCGGGTCGAGGGCGATCGCCTTGTGCCACATGAGCACCGGTCCGCACCCCACCGCCTCCGACACTCCGAGATCGATATCCGTACGGACGCGCCGCTGCTCGCGGTAGACCAGACCGAGGTTGTGGTAGGCAGCGGCGTAACCTGGACTGTGGGCAAGGGCCGCGCGGAAGTGGTCCTCCGCCTCGTCGAGGTACTGCAGTACGCCTTCCTGCTGGAAGCGCTGATAGCAATCCAGGCCGTCCACCAGCCGTTGGAAGCTGTCGACGTCGGCACCTGACTCCGTTGCCCCGGGCCGCTCAAGTTCGATGCGGTGCGCCAGCTCCCTGGCGAGGCGCTCATCGGCCCTGCGGGCATCGCCGTCGATCCTTACCTGTGCCGACCAAGTTGGGCCGCCGCGCAGCCCGGACTGAGATGCAACGACCCGCAGCACCCCGTCCGCCTCCATCAGCGATCCCTGGAGCGTCGTTCCGAAGAGCCGCTCCAGCCAGGTGAGCAAGGTGCCGACCTGAAGTTTTAGCGGGCCCAGAGTGACCGTTCCGACTTCCGTCGGCTTGATATCTCCCGGCAGTCCGGTGGCCGCCACGCCGGTCTTGAACGGCACCCGGGCGGACGACCGTCGAACCATGTCGCCCCGCCTCCCGGCCGGGTTGAGCACGTCAGCAGGCGTCATGAACGGTTCCTGGCGGACCAGGTCCAGGATCCGTCGGATCTCGCTGTGCAGGAGTTCGGCGAAGCCCATGGCGACAGCGGCCGCGCGCCCTGTGTCGTCTCCGCTGGCCAGGTTCTTGAAAGGCAGGATCCGAACCGGCCGGGAGTGGCACAAGGCAGCTGCCAGCAGGACCACCGCGAGCGCGATACTGGCCCAGCCGGCAGGAGACACCTTCCGGAAAGGATCACCCCCTGCCGCCGTCAGCGCGACGAGCAGCATCACGAGCGCGGCAGTCGTCACGAGCAGGAATTTGTTGACACTGCGCAACGCCCGCCACCAAAGCAGAACGATCCGCCGAGGTCGACGCGCACGCACGAGTGGCCCCGAAACCGCGATGCGGAAAGACTCCCTGCCAAGATGCCTGAGTGAGGGCATGACCGCGCGCCCCTCTCCTGGCGCTCAATCTCCGCCAACGCCCCTCCTCGTTCCAGCGTGCGCGCGGAGCATCCGGAGCGCAATTCCGGCTGGGGGTATGGCGCGGCAGAAGCCTTCCCCCTGGATGGTTTTCAATCCTGGATGGCGTCCCGTGGAATGGTGTAGCAGGGATCTTGGCGTAAGGACCTTCCCCCCTGATCCAGTCCACCAACCCGCTGGAGCGGATCAACCGCGCGATCATACGTCGGACCGACATCGTCCAGGTCTTCCCGAACGACGACGCGCTCCTGCGGCTGGTCACCCCCGTGCTCTTTCTCCGGCCGGTACTTGCAGGCCGCCTCCCAGAACTTGGCCAGAGGACCCGGAGTTGTCACACCGGAACGGCCTGGCGCGCGAGACAGGCGGGCGTTGTCGAGGGCGGCGTCCATGCGTGCCACCTGGCCCTCCGTGAACATGAACATGGCCGCGTCGTCCGTGTAGTCCATGTAGTTCATGTACATGTCGCCGTCCGGTGCGTTGTCACACGTCACATGGGGGAAGCTGGGAGCTCCGAGATTGGGTCCGGCCTGGTTGCGTGTGTCTGCCACGAAGTCGCTGCCGCTGCACCCCTCGTCGTCGTCGCCCCAGATGTGCCGCAGGTTGAGCCAGTGCCCGATCTCGTGCGTGGTCGAGCGGCCTCCGTCGAACGGCGCGGTGGCGGTGCCGTTGGTGCCGAAGCCGGTATGGGTGATGACCACACCGTCTGTGGACGCGGCGCCGGCCGGGAACTGGGCGTAGCCGAGCAGTCCGCGGCGCAACTGGCAGACCCAGATGTTGAGTAGGTGTCCGCAGGCCAGACGTCCATGCCCCCGCTCAGCGTGAACTTGACCATGTCATCCGTATCGAAGTCCGCGTTCGAGGTCTGGGAGCGGGTGATGCCGTCCGTGAGGCGCCCGAGTGCATCGGTCCTGGCGAGATGGAACTCAATGCGCGCATCTGCAACGATCCCCTGCCATACCCCGGGCACCTTGCTGACGTCCGGGTTCTGACGGCGGAAGTCCTGGTTGAGGACGTCGATCTGGCTATTGATCTGTCCTTCGCTGATGTTCTGCTCGGGTGTGTTGTGCACGACGTGCTCGACGACGGGAATGTCGATCACGCCCTGCCTGGCCGTTATCCGCTCCCTTCGTTCGTAGGCGAACGCGGTGTTCTCGATCAGCGCGCGGTTCCCGGCGTACTCGAGATTCCTGTCGAGGAGCCTGCGGTGAACCTCCATCGCTCCATGCCAACGGCTGTAGTCGACTGCGCGGTTGCGGCCGTTCTCGGTGAGGCGGCCGTAAAGCGATCCCGCAGGCCCGTAGAGGGGCATCTGCTCGTCGAGCGCCATGGAGACATACTCCAGGCGCAGCGCGTCGGCGGCGACGTGAGGATGGGCGTGCAGCCGCTCTTCGTGGCGGTCGCGGGAGGCGCTGACGCCGGAGAACGGGCGCATGCGAGAGGTCGCGGCGTGGCCGTCGCTGTCGGGGATGGCGTAGCCGGGACCGTCTGTGCAGTCGAGGACGGCTGGAGTGTCCGCCGGGCTGCCGAAGGTTTCCGGGTCTCGCCCACCACCGCCCAACAATGATCCGACCGCTACCGCACGCAGGGCGAGGCCGGGATGAGCGATCTGCCCTCCCGCCCGTGGTCACTCCGAGCCCCTCCCCCCTTCCATGTAGCAGTGCGCACGCAGAGCCGTGACGAGTTGCTTTCCGAAGTCGTCGTCCAACGGCGAGCCGCTCAGGAAGAGCCGGTAGTAGATGGGGCCCAGAAGGAGGTCGGTCACCATCTCGGGGTTGAGGTCCGGTCGCATCTCTCCGCTGGCTATCCCTCGTTCGACGAGGCGCCGCACGTCCGCCAGCCGGCGATTGACCACACGTTCCCGGTAGGCGCGTGCGAGTTCGGGGTCGGCCGCGACCTCCGAGACCAGGCCCTGCATGACACGGCCCATCAGAGTGGAGCGAAGGAGCTCCAGGGTCCGGTCGACCACCGCTGCCAGTTCGGCGTGCGTGTCCCCGACATCCGGCTGCGTACCGACGTCGTCGACCATGTCTAGCAGGACGGCCAGAGCGAGGTCGGTCTTCGAGCGGTAGCGGCGGTAGATCGTCGTCTTCGCCACTCCCGCTCGTTCGGCCACGCCTTCGACCGTCAGGCCACGAACTCCGCGCTCTGCCAGCAACTCCCGCGTGGCGTCCAGGACCAACTTCTCGGTCCGGGCCCGCCGCCCCTGCGTCGCATGCCCTTTGACCTGGGATTTTCCGCCATTTTCTGTCCCGTTGGGCTGCACCGCCTGGACCTTCCTTTCAGTACGTCGCACTCGCGCGCTACCATCGAATAGATACGAAACGTAGCGTAGCGTTTCAGGATGGGGTAAGGCCAGCCCCAACCCAACATGCAGCAAGGAGAGCTTTCACATGACTACTGATCGTTACCAGCACGGACTCGACAAGATGATGGAGTACACCCCGAAGGGCAACTCCGGCGCCGCCTCCCACCTGAAGCTCGCGGACGATCTGAAGGACATTGCACCCGATGTCCCCCGGTACATGGTCGAGTTCGCCTTCGGTGACATCTACGCCCGCCCCGGCCTGTCGAAGAAGGAACAGGCCTTGGTGACCATCTCCTCCCTGGTCACCCTCGGCACCGAACCTCAGATCGAACTCCACATCAACACCGGCCTCACAGTGGGCCTGACAAAGGAGCAGATCACAGCGGCGATCATCCACCTGCTCCCCTACACCGGATTCCCGCGCGTCCTGAACGCCCTCTCCATCGTCAAGAAGGTCTTCGCCGAGCGGGACGCCGACCATGCCCAGGAGCCCCAGGCCGGGTGATTGCGCGACACACCCCGACGATGCCCGGTCCATACCGCCTTTCCGGCCAAGTGGCACCCGTCGAGGGACGTGCCTAGCGTCTGAAAGTAGAGACGGTGGCCCGCCGTGAACAGCGCCGGCGGGCCTTGCCCCCCGACAATCCGGGAGAACAGCGTGCATCTGATATTCGGCCTCGGCCCCATCGGCGGAAACATCGGCGAACGACTCGCCGAGCTGAACCGGAAGGTTTTCGGCTTCGACCTCGCCCAAGCCCGCGTCCACAAGTGGGCGGCGGCTACGAATGCGCCGGCCAGCTCCGACCTCTCGAGGGTCGACTGGTCAGCCGTGGACAGCGTCATCGTCGCGGTTCGCACGGCAGACCAGGTCAGCTCGGTGTTCCAGTCACTTCAAGAATGCTGCACCGAAAGGCCATTGACCGTCTTCGTGGTCAGCACCCTCGCCGCGGAAGACGCCCGCAAGATCCTTCCGTCCGCGCCCGAATCCTGGCGAGTGTTCGAAGCACCGGTGTCGGGTGGTCCTCACGGCGCCCGCCACGGCACGCTGACCACCTTCCTCAGCGGCCCCGCCCCCACCGACGCAGAGGAAAGACTGCTGGCCGACATCTCCGGCCGCGTCTTCCGCATGCGCAACTACGGCGACGCAGCCACGGTGAAACTCCTCAACAACACCCTGGGCACATACAACCTGCTCTCCACCGCACACATGCTCAATCTGGCGCAACAGATCGGGGTATCTGCCAAGGAGTTCCTTGAAGTGATTCGCGTGTCATCCGGACAGAGCTGGATGAGCGACAACTTCAGCGAGGTGCAGTACGACCTGCTCCTCAAGGATGTGGGACTGCTCCGCGGCGAGGTCGGCTCGCTCCCGGCCACGGATCTCAGCGGAGATGTCGAACAGGAGATCCTTCAAGCACGTGGACTGCTGGATTCCGAGGCCTGAGATGCAATCCTCCCGCATGGCAGCCAGAGACTTCACACGGTTCGGAAAGTCTGGGTATGCCGCTCGCCTCCTGTGATATCTCCAGGGTATGGCGGTGCCGGATCGTCCTGCACGTCCGCCGGTTCTTTCACCTAGCCCCCGTGCCCGGCGCGTGGCTGCAAGGAACCCTGACCACCGCCCCCATGGCCGCGTCCCTCCTCCTCATCACGGTGTTCGCGGGCACACACTCCGGCGCCATGGCGCTGTTCGGCTCACTCATCTCGCTGTGGAACACCAACCAATCGCTGCGCTCTCGGCTGCGCAGGTTTGCGACGGTGGCCCCGATATTTCCCGCCTCCATGGCTCTGGGTGTATGGGTCGGCCCCATTCCGTGGCTTGCCATCAGCACTGAGGCACTCATCATCTTCCTGATGGCCGTCTGCTACCACATCTTCTGCGTGGGACCGGGGCCGGGACCCATTCACCTGTTCTATGCCTGTGCTGTGGGGACGTATCTCGGCGGCAGCACCGACACCGGTTGGCCGATCGTGGCGGTGACGGCAGTGTCCACTGTGCTCACCGCCGCCCTCAGCCTCAGCGACCTGCTGGTCCGCGGTCACCACGCGGAACACAAGGCCGTCACCGCCGCCCGAGCGGCCGTCCATGCCTTCCTTCACGCGGCGGCCGAGAAGGGCGAGTCTCCCTGGCACCACGAACAGCTGATCCGCCAACTGCGGCACACTGCCACCGCCGCCGTCGACCACGCCGCGTCTGTGCTCAGTTCCGCGCGCCCACAGCGTGCCCGTCTCAGCCGCATCCGTCAGCAACTCGGCCAAGAGCTGCACACACTGGATGGTCTGCTGGGTACCGGCGCGCTCGCGCAGGACTACCCCGGTGCCGCGGCACATGTGGGAAACGCCCCGTACCCCGGCCCGCTCGGTCAGCCTTCCGCGCGCTATCTGCTGCGCCGCACTTTCGGTCGGGATCCCGTGCGGCTGCCCGTACTGGTCGGACTTCGCTGCGCGAGCGCGGGCCTGGCGGCCGGATCGCTTGCCTTCGCCCTGAACGTCGGACACGCGTACTGGGCGGTGCTGTCGGCGACGATCGTGCTCCACGGCGACCTGGACCGAAGCTCCACCGTCCTGCGAGCAGCCCACCGACTGACCGGCACACTGATGGGCGTGCTGGTGGTCAGCGCCATAGAACCGCTTCAGCCGCCGGCGGCCGTCCAAATCGCCGTCATCATCGCTTCCGTCTGGGGGATGAACCTGTTCCTCCCCCGCAATTACGCGCTCGCCGCAACGTTCATCACGATGATGACCCTTCAGGCCAACGTCGCCATCACCTCGGTGGACGCCACGCCTCACCTGGTGGAGCAACGCGTCCTCGCCACCCTGATCGGAGTGGCTGCAGCTCTGGTCGTGCTGGTGTGCACGGGCCGCCGCATGCCGCACCGGACAGCGAAGCAGCAGCTCACCCGCACGCTGCGAGCAACGACCGTGGTACTGGATCACGCCGCCGCCGGCCGATCCTTCACCGAAGACGGCTGGAAGGCCTGCCGCGATCTGCGCTTCGAGCTGCTCGCCTGTGCCAGCCTGCTGCCCCGACTCAGCGCCGATGACCGAAAACTGACACACTGCCAAGACGCGGGTCAGGCAGTCCAGCGTCAGGCGCACGCCGCGCTCGCGGCCGGCTGGCACGCAGAGCCCGATCAGCTGGACACCACCGCACACCGTGAGGAGATCCGCTCCCTCCTGGACCGCCTCCCAAGGCAGCGCACCCGCCTTCCTGTTCCGTCCGGCCCGGATGACGTCGGCGCGCACACCTCTGCACATCGTTCACCGTTGTACCACGCGACCCACTGGAAGACTGCCCGTTCGACCTCCTCGAAGTCCCGCCGCGGGCTCTGATACTCGATCAGTTCGGCCTTGAAGGTGCTGTTCAGGGCCTCGACCATCGCGTTGTCATGGCTGTCCGCGACGGATCCGACCGATGCGGAGGCGCCGGCCTCGGCAAGACGCTCCGTATATCGAATCGGGCAGGGTCGGATCCCGTCAGGTGGGCGTTGCTTTGAGTGCGACCAGGCAGGCAACTGCGGAAGTGATCGCAAGCGCGAGGAACAAGTGGGGGTATCCGCCGAGCGGCCCGGCCACGGCGGCGCCCAAAAACGGGGCGAGTGCGGAGGCAGTGGTCACAGGTGCAGCAAGAAGTCCCGACAGGCGGCCGTAGTGGGTGGTTCCCCAGCGGTCGGTGATAGCGGTGGCTTGCAGCAGGGTGAGGTTGCCACGGACCATCCCGGCCGCGACGGACAGGGCGGTCAGTAGCGGGTACGGGCCAGGGACGAGGGCAAGTGCGGCGGTGGTGACGCCGCCGAGGGCGATGAGTGCGGTGGTGCGCGCGGTCGCTCCGGTGCGGCGGGCAAGGGTCGCGTAGAGGGTGCGGCCGAGGGTCTGTCCGGCGCCGCCCAGTCCGAGGGCCCAGGCGGCTTGGCTGGTGGTGCAGCCGCGTTCGATCATGAGCGGGACCAGGGCGACGACGACGGCGTAGACGGTGAATGCCGAGAGGGTCAGGGCGATGGCCAGCATCCAGAACGGTCGGCTACGGGAGACCGTGGCAGCGGAGCCGCTGGGGGCAGTGGTCGACGGTGCCTTCGGCCATGGAGCTTTGAGCGCCAGGGCATGCGCGGGAATCGTCACGGCGGCAAGGACCAGGGCGAGAACGACGTAGGTCGTACGCCACGACAGGTGATCGGCGAGTGCGGCGGTCAGCGGCGCGAAAACTGTGGAGGCGAGCCCGCCGGCCAGGGTGACGATGGTAAGGGCCTGGACGTGGTCGGGTGCCCACCAGCGGGTCAGGGCGGCGAAGGCGGGCTGGTAAAAGGTGGCCGCCATTGCGAACCCGGCCAGGAGCCAACCGGAGAAGAACACCGGCAGGTTGGGAGCGGCGGCCACGATGAGAAGGCTCGCCACGGCGAGGGTGGATCCTGCGGTCATGACGGTGCGCGGGCCCCGGCGGTCGATGATCCGGCCGACCCGGATCCCGGCAAATGCGGAGATGAGCAGGGCGGCGGAGAACGCGGCCGTCGTGGCCCCGGTGGACCAGCCGGTGTCGGCGGTGATGGCTGGGTTGAGCACGGGAAAGGCGTAGTAGACGATGCCCCAGCTGGTGATCTGTGTGATGCACAGGGCCGGGAGTACGGCGCGGGGGCGCGGGCGGGCCCCAGCCCGGGGCGCGGCCCCGCGGGGGGCGAGCTAGGTCACGGGCAGCAGCCCCCTGGCGCGACCGGGGGTAAA
>NZ_JBHVEE010000126.1:0-29213 GCF_042802415.1 Streptomyces sp. NPDC057486
GAGCACAGGCCGCACCAGGGCATCGCGAATGCCCGCCCCCTCCATCCGCTACCTGCTCCGATCGAAGATCCGGGCACTATCGCGCGTCTCGACATACGCAGACGCACGCGACTCGGCGGCACCCTCCACGAGTACCAACATGCGGCCTGACCAGCACGGATGAGGTATTCGGCAAGCGCAGGATCTTGGTGGCTAATCCCAACTGTCATGCAGCGAGGCGGAGTTGGAGTCTGGCGAGGTGGCTGTGGTTAGTGCGGTCGAGGGGGTGGCCGTTCCACCAGGCGTTGAGTCGGATGAGGTTGAGGGCGGTGGCGCTGGTGGTGTGGTCGAGGTGGGTCTTGGCAAGGCCGCGGTAGCGGGCTCGGCGCAGGCCGGTGGTGTGGGTGGCCTGGCGGATGGCGCCCTCGACCCCGGCGCGGAGCGCATAGTCGCGCTGCCAGGTTCCGTCCTGTTGCTGGGCGCGGGCGGTGCGGATGGTCTCGGTGAGCTCACGGGGGTGGAGGCTGAGCCGGCGGCCCTTTCGTGAGCTGGTGCACTGCTCCTTGGCCGGGCAGGGGATGCAGTCCAGGGCGGCGAAGGCAACGACGGTCTTGGCCACGCCCTCCTGGACGACGTCGTTCCAGGTGGCGCTGATCTTTCCGGTCGGACAGACGGCTCGCTTGCGATCCCAGTCGATGGTGAAGTCGTCTGCGGCGAAGCCTTGTTGGGCCTTGGCCTGGCGGGAGGTGTCGAGCAGGACCGGGGTGACCAAGGCGATGCCGTAGTCCTTGGCGGACGAGACGATCAGGTCGGCGCTGGGGTAGCCGGAGTCGAGGTAGTGCCGGGCGGGCGGCAGGTGGCGGTGGCGAAAGGCCTGGTGGATCGTGTCCAGGGCTTTGCTGTCCGGCAGGGCGGAACAGGTGGTCGTGACGTTGGTGATCAGGTTCGGGCGAGTCGGCCGGTCGCCGTCGGCCTGCGGGTGGCAGGTCTCCGAGACGTGCAGCTTGTAGCCGTTCCAGAACAGGTCACGCTTGGCGGACCAGCGAGTGTCGGTGTCGTAGGGAGAGGCCAAGCGGGCCGGGGCGGGCGGCAGGCCGTCGCCGCCGCTCTCGGTCCGCTCGCGCTGCCGGATCCGCAGCCTGCCGGCCCGGTCGGTGGTGCGGGTGTAGTTCTGCACCAGCACGCACCGCAGGGTCTGCACCGCGGGCAGCTCGCGCAGCCACCCCGGCGAGGCGGGCGCGTAGAGGGCCTGCAGCAGCGTGTAACCGTCGGCGGCGTAGGCGAGCGCGAGTTCGTGCTGCTTGGTCTTGGAGGCAGGCAGTCGCCAGTTGTCGATCCGGTCTGCGTAGCGGTGGCTCCAGTCCTCCACCACCAGCACCTGGTCGACCCATTCGGGGCATGCGGCGGCCAGCGCGTTCAGGGTGGCGCGGACGCTCTCGCCGACCAACTCGAGTCGATTCAGATCCCGCACCGCGGCAACGATGTGCGTGGAGTCGGTGCGTTGGCTGCCGCCCGCCTGCACCAGATCCAGGGTCTGCAGGCGCTCCAGCAACAGGTCCAGTACACGTTCCTCCAGGCCGTGGGCGACGACACGGGAGCGGAACTCCGACAGCACGCTGTGGTCGAAGCCCGGATCCTCCAGGTCCAGGCCGAGTGCGTATTTCCAGGCGAGGTTCTCGCGAACCTCGTCAGCAGCCTGTCGATCGGTGAGGTTCGCGGACTTCTGCAGCACCGTGACCAGTGCCAGACGCCCCGGTGACCAGCCCGGCTTGCCCACCTGGCCGAACGCGTCAGCAAAGGCCGCGTCCGGGAACAGCTCCCCGAGCCGGTCACGAACCTGCACCGCCAGCGGTGCCTCCCGCCTGCCCCGATACATCGCCCTAATCGCCGCCGCGACCTGCGGATCCGGCTCAGGCCAGGACTGCGGCTGCATCGACACGACACACTCCGATCCCCAAGGAATCACGACGAGATCAACGATCA
The DNA here is from genome assembly GCF_042802415.1 of Streptomyces sp. NPDC057486. Lineage (NCBI taxonomy): Bacteria > Bacillati > Actinomycetota > Actinomycetes > Kitasatosporales > Streptomycetaceae > Streptomyces > Streptomyces sp. NPDC057486. The sequence goes on from NZ_JBHVEE010000126.1 coordinate 1,963, forward strand.
GCATGATCCTATCCGCTGGAGTCGTCGTTCCTCAGCGATCAACTCCGGCTCACAGCAGCCGAATTGGAATTAGCCACCAAGATCGTACAGGGTTTGAGGGCTCGTGCCGGGGTCCCGGAGAGGTCGCGGTGCCGTCTTGCGGGCCACCGGACGGCGACGCGGAGCGGCCGTTCGATGCCGTGGCTGGCTCACCCAGCAGCGACAGGACTGGGGCCGGCACAACGAGGAGCAGCAGCGGCGGCTGGGCGAGGCGGGCGTGAAACCGGGAGCACGACCCCAGAAGACCGCAGCGCGAACCAACGCGAAGGCTGGGGCAGCGAAGGGTTCCGACGCGTTCACACGGGGCGTAACAGCCCTCAAGCAGTACGTCGAGAGAGAGGGCGCGATGCCCGGCCGGGGCCACATCGAAGTCCTCCCCGACGGCACGGAGCACCGCACCGGCATCTGGATCGGCAACCAGAAAGCCCGCCGCGACAAACTCGACGCCGAGCAGCTCCGCACACTCGCCGAGCTCGGAGTGGAGTGGGCCGTGTAGCAGCACAGAACGCCGCCCTGATCGTCTACGCCGCTCGACGAGCTCCCCGGAGCGCAGGTGTCAGGCGCCGAGCGAGCCGAAGAAGGCGCGGACGTCGCTGACGAACGCCTCCGGCTGCTCCAGGGCGAGGAAGTTGCCGCCGCGCTCCAGCTCGGTCCAGTGGGTGACGTTGTGATCGCGCTCGGCGAAGCGCCGGATGGCGATGTCGGTGTGCAGGGCGACGGCCACGCCGGTCGGGACGGTGCCGCGCGGCTTCGGGGCCCAGGCGCTCGGGTCGTGGCCCGACTCGTAGTACAGGTTCGCCGAGGAGCCCGCCGTACCGGTGAACCAGTAGACGCTGATGTTGGTCAGCAGCCGGTCGCGGCCCACGGCGTCCTCGGGGAGCTCGGCGGCGGGGTCCGTCCACTCCTTGAACTTCTCTGCGATCCAGGCGAGTTGGCCGACCGGCGAGTCATGCAGTCCGTAGGCGACGGTCTGCGGGCGGGTGGACTGGATGGCGTTGAAGCCCATCTTGTCCTGCTGGAAGTTCTCCATCCGGGCCAGTCGCTCCTGCTCCGGACCGGTCAGCCCTTCGAACTCGGCGGGGTCCCCGGAAGGGAAGGTGACCAGGCCGTTGACGTGGACACCGATGACCCGGTCCGGAGCCTGGCGTCCCATTTCGGCGGCGATCCAGGCGCCGCCCCCCGTTCCCTGGACGCCGTACGAGTCGTAGCCGAGCCGCCCCATCAGCTCGACGAACGCGCCCGCGATCCGGCCGGTGTTCCAGCCGGCCTCGCCGAGCGGACCGGAGAAGCCGGTGCCGGGGGTCGAGGTCACGACGACGTGGAAGTCCTCCGTCAGCGGCCGGATGACCTCGGCGAACTGTACGAACGAGCAGGGCCAGTCGTGCATCAGAAGCAGCGGAACTGCCGACGGGTTCTGCGAACGGACGTGCAGGAAGTGGATGTTCTGGCCGTCGATCTCGGTGGTGAACTGCGGGAACTCATTGAGCTCCGCCTCCGCCTTGCGCCAGTCGAAACCGTCCGCCCAGTACGTGGCCAGGTCCTTGAGGTAGGCGGTGGGTACACCCCGGCTCCAGCCGGTGCCGGGGATCTCGCTGCCCCAGCGCGTACGTGCCAACCGCTCGCGCAGGTCGTCGAGTTCGGCCTGCGGGACGTCGATGAGGAAGGGGCGGATCAGGGCGTCGGTGTTGCTGCTGTTCTCCATGGGTAAAACAGTAATCCGGATATAGGCACGATTCATGCCTAATTGAAGAACAGGCTGGGTCTCATGCTTGATACCTCCGCACGTCTGCTGCGCCTGCTCTCCCTGTTACAGACACCGAGGGAATGGCCGGGCTCCGAACTGGCCGAGCGTCTCGGGGTGAGCGGCCGAACCGTCCGCAACGACATCGACCGGCTGCGCGAGCTCGGCTACCCCGTGGACGCCACCCGCGGAGCCACTGGCGGCTACCGGCTGGGCGCCGGGGCGGCCATGCCCCCGCTGCTCCTGGAAGACGAGGAGGCCGTCGCCGTAACGATCGCCCTGCGCACCGCGGCGCAGGGCGCCGTTCCCGGCACCGAGGAGACCTCGTTGCAGGCGCTGACCAAGCTGGAACAGGTGCTGCCCTCGCGGCTGCGCCGGCGGGTGCGGGCGCTTCAGGCGTACACGGTGGCCGTACCCGCCGACCGCCCTGCCCCGGCCGTCTCTGCGGACGTGCTGACGACCCTGGTCTCCGCCTGCCGCGACCGGGAACGGCTGCGCTTCGACTACCTGGACCACGCCGGCTCGCCCACCCGCCGCGTCGTGGAGCCGTACCGGGCGGTGAACTGGGGGCGGCGCTGGTACCTGGTCGCGTGGGACGTCGAGCGCGAGGACTGGCGCACCTTCCGCGTCGACCGGATCGAGCCCCGCACCCCGACCGGACCGCGCTTCCCCCCGCGCGAACCGCCCGGCGGCGACGTGGCGGCGTACGTCTCCCAGCGGGTGTCGGCCGCGGCCTGGCGCCACCACGCGCGGGTGACCGTCCATGCCCCGGCCTCTGCGGTGATCGAGCGGATCAACCCCGCCGTCGGCACCGTCGAGGCGCTCGACGACGACACCTGCGTCCTGACCACCGGCGCCGACACCGTGCAGACCCTCGCGGTCTACCTCGGCATGCTCGACTTCGACTTCGACGTCACCGAACCCGCGGAACTGGTCGACCACCTGCACCGGCTCGCCGAGCGCTACGCCCGTTCCACACGTACCGATTGAGTACGGGTCGCTGTCGGGAGCTCAGAGAGGAACCGTCGCGTTGGCACAGTCACGTTGACTGAACCGCCGACTTGTATGGGGGGTAGCGGGACGCGGTCGGGTTGGCCGCTCGTAGCGTGCCGTAGGACGCCGGACCGGGTGACTCGTGAACCGTCTGCCGCTCTTCGGGGCTGGCTCTCCCGGGGTATGTCGCCGGTCAGGTGTCCGTCCGCGGTCTGACTCAACAGAGGCGTGTCCCGGCCGGTTGGTTCCGGAAGTCGGCGTGTCGGCCGTGGATGCCCTGTCGTCCGACCGTGAGGAACACTGTCCCGTGATACTGCTTGGTGTTGACCCCCACAAGTCCACCCACACCGCCACCGCCGTCGAGCTGGAATCAAACCAGCAGGTCGGGACGATGCGGATCGAGGCAAGCCTGACGGACTACCGGCGGCTCCTGGCCTGGGCCAAGCGGTGGCCGCAGCGGAAGTGGGCGGTGGAGAACGCCAACGGATTGGGCCGGCATCTCGCTCAGTGGCTCATCGCCCGCGGCGAGAGCGTCGTCGACGTGCCTGCCGCGGCGACCAGTCGGGTGCGCGAACTCTCCCGCGGTGGGCGGCGCAAGAACGACCAGATCGACGCCGCGGCCGCGGCCACCGTCGCCTATCTGCAGGGAGACGGACGGGATGTCCAGCCCGAGGACCACACCACGGCGCTGGCTCTCCTGGACGAACGGCGTGTGAACCTGGCCCAGGCCCGGGTCCGCACGGTCAACCAACTCCACGCGCTGCTGCGTGATCTGCTGCCCGGAGGCGCCCCGACCCAACTGTCCGCGGACTTGGCCGCCAAACTGCTGCGGTCCGTCCGTCCCACCGGCGACGTCGAGACCGTCCGCAAGAACATCGCCTGGGATCTGATCGCCGAGATCCGGAAACTGGACAAGCAGCTGACGGACAATGCTGCCCGAATGCAGAGCCTTGTGGAGGCATCAGAAGCCGTATCTCAACCGATCATGGAACGGGCGGGTCGAACAGGTTTCCCGCCGGGGTGATCTTCCCGTTGTGCGCGCATGAAGACAGGGCCTCTCGGTAGCTCGGGGATGCGAATCTAACCGAGCAGTGCCGGGAGGCCCTGGTGTCGTTGTTGTACGCGTCCGAGCCCGTTCAGTTCAACTCGGCCGCTCCATCGTGTGATTGCCTCGCGCATGTGTACGGCAACGCGGCCGACCATCCCGACCGGGAACGCCGGTATCCCTCGGACATGACGGACGCGGAATGGGCGGCCATCCGGCCGTTGCTGCCGGTGCCGGCCTGGCTCCAGGGCCGGGGCGGGCAGCCCGAGGGCTACTGCCACCGCCAGATGCTGGACGCGATCCGTTACCTGGTCGCGGGCGGGATCTCCTGGCGAGCGATGCCCGCGGACTTCCCCGACTGGGGCCGCGTCTACGCCTTCTTCCGCCGCTGGCGCGAGCACGGGCTGATCACCGAGTTCCACGACCGGCTGCGCGGACGGGTGCGTGAGCGGGAGGGCCGTGAGGCGGAGCCGACGGCCGGGATCATCGATGCGCAGTCGGTGAAGGCCGCGGCCTCGGTGCCGTCCGTCTCGCGCGGCTGGGACGGCGGGAAGAAGGTGGGCGGCCGCAAGCGGCACATCGTGACCGACTGCCTCGGTCTGCTGCTGGTCGTCGCGGTGACCGCCGCGAACGTCGGGGACCGGGATGCCGCGGTGGGCCTGCTGCAGCGGCTGCGCCGCCTGCACCGTGACATCTGCCTGGTCTGGGCCGACGGAGGCTATACCGGCGGCCTGGTCGACTGGTGCCGGCAGAAACTCGCGCTCACCCTGGAGGTCGTCAAGCGCACCGACGACATGGCAGGGTTCGTGGTGCTGCCGAGGCGCTGGGTGGCAGAGCGCACGTTCGCGTGGTTGATGCATTCGCGCCGACTGGCCCGGGACTACGAGACGTTGCCGACCAGCAGCGAGGCGATGATCCGATGGTCGGTGGTCACGCGGATGGGGCGGCGTCTGGCACGGGCACGGGCCGCCGGCCGACGCTGAACATTCCCGACGTCTCCTGCACGAGCCACCCGCGCTCCGCCAGGCGCCGGGCCTTCGAGCGCACCCCCTCGACCTTCGCCGACGTTGCCTCCAGGCCCAGCTGAACCGTGATCTCTTTGGCCTTCAGCGGTTTTTGGCCCGCGGGCTGCCGATCGTCGAGCACGCCCAGGATCCGCTGGTAGTCCGGCGCCAGCACCGTCACCGGCAATCCTTCGCGCCAAGGCGGCACGATCGAGCCCGGCACCGGCGCGGGCGAGGACACGGTTTCCGCCTTCGCCTCGGTCACGGCGGTGGCCTCGGCAGCCGATGCTGCCAGGGCTTCGACCAGCTCTTCCCGCGCGATCACCCGCCGGTCCAGCTCGATCTCCGCAGCCTCCAGCACCCCAGCCAACCGGGCGACTTCCTCCCGCAGCCCTTCCACCCGCACCCGGGCAGCTGTCTCCCGCTCCTCCAGCATTCCCAGCACCGACGCCATCGCGCACCCCTCGCTCATGGAGCGGAAACAAGACGCCGGATGTCTCCCTCATTCCGAGCTAGACCATGCCTGACCAGCAGAAATCAAGCGATCACGTTCGGTTGAGATACGGCTTCTAAGCTTGGCGTTTATCCTCGGCGGGCTTGGTGTTCCTTGATCGACTCGGCGCGTTTGACCGTCTTGCCGACGTCGTGGCGCTTGGCCCGGTGCTTGTTCTTCGAGCCGGGAGGCCGTCCCGGGCCTGGCCGGGACGGTTTTGGTGCGGCCGCCGGACGGGCCGCCGTCGCGCGGACGTTGCGAAACCCCCAGCGGACGCGGGCGGGAGTGAGGCGGCGGGGCTCGGCGGGTCGCTCCCAGGGGCGGCGCAGGTCCTCGGCGAGGGGGCGGGCGAGGCGGAGCTGGGTGTGGGCGGCGATGATGAGCCAGGTCCACAGATCGGCGCTGTCGGCGTGGCGGACCTTCGGGGCCGTCCAGCCGAGCGTCTGCTTCAGGAGCCTGAAGGTGTGCTCAAGATCGAATCTGCGGAGGAACGACTGCCACCAGCGGTCCACGTCCACCGGCGTCGCGGCGGTGGCCGAGCACCACAGCCAGACCGGTTTCGGGTCGCGGTCGCCCGGCAGGTGCTCGACCTGCAGTCGCACCAACGTGCCGTGCAGGACGGGCAGTTCCTCCTCGACGTGGTCCAGCCATGGGCCGCGGTGGGTGAGTCTGGGGTGCATCCGGTCCCAGGCCATCGCCTCGGCCTTGCCGTAGCGGGTGGTGTCCGTGCTGGTGGTGACGTCGGGCTGGTGCCAACTGTCGGGCTTGGCGAAGGTGAGGACGCCGCCGTGCCGACGGGGCCGCCCGCCCTTCGGGCCGGAACGCGCGGGGCCTGCGTCGCGGAGCATGACCCGGTCCGAGCGCAGGCGCCCGACCAGCACGACCGGCAGGTCGGCCAGGGTGTGGGAGAGGTAGGTGACGTCGTAGCCGGCGTCCATCACGATCAGGATCTCCAGGTCGCCCGGCCTCCAGTGCCCGGCTTGCGTCAACCGCTCGACGACATCGCGCAGTTGGGCGGCGGTGACGAGCGTCGCGTCGTCGGCGGGCCCCAGGCGCACGGCGTCCAGCAGCGCGACCCAGGAGGTGCGGCCGGACTCCAGCGCGGCGACGAAGGAGTACGGCCAGCCCAGCACGAACTGGTCCGTCTTGCGGTCGCCACGTCCGTAGACGTGGCAGAACAGCCGATCGTCGCTGGTCGGGGCATCGGGGCGGAGCCAGTTGCTCACGTCCACGGCCAGCACGATCCGCCCGTCGGCCGCCTTCGGCAGCGGCAGGCCGGCCAGCGTGCGGCGCAACCGCGTCGGCTCCAGCCAACCGCGGTCCAAAGCCGCGTACAGCGCGCCGTGCCCGCGCCGGTGCTCGACCGCCAGCGACAGCTCGACCAGGGTCTTTACCGGCCCGTCCGCGCACAACACCGCGTCCGTGAGCTCGAAGAGCGCGTCCTGGCGGGCGTAGAGGCATTCGTAGAACTCGACCCGAAAGCGGGACAAGATGTCCAATGCGTCGCTTGCGGGCGCGTCGACCGGGAGACTCATACGCAGCGGCCGTTCTCTCGTGCTTGGTGACTCGACATCTCGAAGCGTGGAGAACGGCCGCCCCTGTTGTCCCGGAAAGAACTGCAGATCAGCAGGTCGGGTGAACTGCGAGGATAAACGCCAAGCTCAGCGCGGCAAGTGCCGGAACGGTTCAGAGCGCGTTGTGGATTTTCTCTGCGGTGTCGTGCACGGCGCGGCCATAGGTTTCGTACTTGTCGTCGGTGATTCGGCTGGTGGGTCCTGAGACGGAGACCGCAGCGACTGGCTGCCCCTGTGCGTCGAGGATGGCGGCGCCGACAGCAGTGATGCCATTGCTGAGTCCTTGGTTGTTGATGGAGTAGCCGCGTGAGCGTGTCTCGTCGAGTGTGCGGCGGAGGGCGCCGGGGTCGGTGATGGTGTGCACCGCCTGGGCGGGGAGGGTGTCGGCGAGGAGGTTGTCCACGAAGTCCTTTGTACTGGCGGCAAGGAATGCGAGCCCGGTAGCGGAGGCGTGCAGGGGAATCCGTTTCCCGAGGGGGAGGAATGCGCGGAGGGGGTGCGCGGTATCGAGACGTTCGATCAAAACGAGTTCGTTCCCGTCGGGCGCGCACAGGTGGATCGTCTCGGTCGTGGTGAGTTGTAGTTCGTTGAGGAACGGCAGCGCTGCCTCCCGGACCTGTTGATGGTCGCGGGCCTGACTGCCGACCGCGAACGCCCGGTAGGTCAAGTGCCACCGCGTCGGCTGGGTCGTCGAGGGCCGGAGCCAGCCGAGCTCGTGCAGCGTGAGGAGGCAGCGCTGCACCGTGCTTTTGGGCAGGTCGACCGCTCGCGTGAGCTCGGAGAGGCCGGCCGGCTGCAGCTCGGCAACGGCTTCCAGCACGCGAAACGCAGATACCACGCTGTTGGTCGTCATGCCCTCTCCCCAACTGTTGACGCCCGGCCCGGTGGGGGCTAACTTGCGGCGACACTGTTCCATCTGTCGAACCAGCGTGCCACAGAGTGGACCAGTTTGTGAAGTGAGTCGCTGTTACTCCCCACGGAAGAGGGATGACATATGGCAGGACAGCTCGCCGCGTTGGTCGCGTTCGTCGGCATCTTCACGGCTGCGGCATTGCGCAAGGTACATATCGGCATCCTCATGTTCGCCGCCGCGTGCGGTGCCGGGATCTGGCTGGCGGACCTGCCCCTTGCAGACGTGATTGCCGGATTCCCGCTGAACATCCTTGTGTTGCTGGTGGGCGTGACGTACTTCTTCGGCGTCGCGCAGGTCAACGGCACCATCGACGGCATCATCGACGCCACGCTCGCCAAGGTCGGCAGCAGGACGGCGCTGCTGCCGCCGGTGTTCTTCGTGCTCACCGGTGGCATCTCCGCGATGGGGTCACCACTGGGCGGTCTGGTGATGGCACCGATCGGCATGTCGGTCGCCGACAGACGCGGCCTCGACCCCATGCTGATGGCCCTGGCGATGGGAACCGGCCTGAGCGCCGGAGGGTTCGCACCGAGCAGCCTGTTCGGCATCGTCACCTACGGAACCGCGCACGCGGCGGGAATCGAGCTGAGCCCGCTCCTGCTGTTCGCCGCCGCCCTCGTGGTCAATGTGGTGCTGTTCGGGTGCGCTTACTGCATGTTCGGCAGGCTCTCCCTGCGGTCGCGCCACGTCACCTCATCCGTGCCGGCGCCGAAGGTCGGCGCCCTGGCCTCGAGCGGGACAAGCAGCCACGGCCCCGCCTCCACCGGTGGCACGCCAGGCACCCCCGTCGCATCTCCCGGCATCGAGCAGACGTGGGGGGAGAGGAAAAAGAAGTTCACGCGGATTCAGGTATGCACCATCTTCTGCATGCTCGGTCTGGTGGGCGCGGTCATCGTGCTGTCGGTGACCGACCGCGCCCCGGACATCGGTGTGCTCACGTTCGCGTTCGGCGCCGTGTTGGCCCTCGTGGACCCGAAGTCCGGAAACAAAGCAGTCACGAAAATCGACTGGTCCACCGTGCTTCTCGTCGGCGGCATCATCACCTACGTCGGCGTGCTCGACCACATGGGAGCGGTGGACCTGCTCGGCAAGTTCGCCAGCAGCTTGAGCGTCCCCCTGCTCGCGGCCTTGCTCATCTGCCTCGTCGGCGGCCTGGTGTCCGCGTTCGCTTCCACCACCGGCATTCTCGCCGCCTTGGTGCCGCTGGCGCTGCCCCTGGTCGCCTCCGGCGACATTCCCGGTTGGGCGTTGATCTGTTCCCTCGGTATCTGCGCGTCGATCGTCGACGTCTCCCCCTTCTCGACCGTCGGAGCAACCTTCGTCGCCACCACAGTCGACGAGCGGCAACGGCCCCGCATGACCCGTCTGCTCACTCGCTGGGGGCTGTCGATGGTCGTCCTTGGCCCACTCGCTCTGGTCGGGGCCCTCGTCCTCCCGGGTGTGTTGCTGTGACCGCGCAATCGATCGGCAACAGGCCCACCAACCGTGAACAAACGACTCTTCCGCACACTGAGGTGACGGGCATGACGTGCGAAGTGAGCATGGCCGTCAACGATGCCATCGCCACCCTCACCATCGACAACCGCACCCGTGCCAACGCGTTGACCCGTTCCATGCTCGACGCTCTGGCCGGCCACCTCCGAAACCTCGACGTTCGCTCCGACGTCGCGGTCGTCGTGCTGGCCGGTGCCGGCAGCAACTTCTGCGCAGGCCTGGACATCACCGAGATCACCGCCGGCCGCCGGGCCCGCATCGTGGACGACTTCATCGAAGTCGAGGACGCGTTGGCGCACTGCAGCAAACCTACGATCGCCGCGGTGCAAGGCCATTGCATCGGCGCCGGCGTCCAATTGGCGATCGCGTGCGACCTGCGGATAGCCGCGCGCACGGCGCGGCTGGCCATCACTCCGGCCAAACTCGGCCTGGTCTACCCCGCCAGATCGATCGAACGGCTCGTTGGCACCGTCGGCCCAGCCGTCACCAAGCGGCTGCTCTTCACCGCGGACATGATCACGGCAGACACCGCCCTGGGCTCCGGGCTGATCACCGACGTCGTCGCCGAGGACGAGTTCGACATGGCGGTGGCACGCCTCGCCGCCACCGTCGCCTCCCGTTCACCGACCACCATCGCCGCCGCCAAACAGATGACCGACCACGCCGCCTCGCACGGGCACGTGTCGTCCGCATTGCACCAGCGGTGGCGCAACGGACTCGACACCGACTTGGCCATCGGCCTGGCCGCCTACGCCGCCAAACGCACACCGGAGTTCCGAGCCGCCGCATTCCCGACCACATGACCTGTCATGAGACCAGCAGCGCAAGAGCCGAAAGGCCCCCCTCCACCATGCTTCTGAACGCCGTGGACGCAACCAACCCGAACAACGCCGACCTGGCCGACGCGGTCACCGTCGGCGACGACGTCATCTCTCACGCCGCCCTGTACCAGGCGGCAACAGCATTCGCCGCCACCCTGCCCGATGCCGGCCCGGTCGCTGTCTGCGCCACACCGAGCATGGAAACGATCATCGCGGTCACCGGATGCCTGCTGGCCGGTGTCCCCGTCGTCCCGGTCCCACCGGACTCCGGAGTCGCAGAACGCTGCCACGTGATCACCGACTCCCGTGCAACGTGCTGGGCCGGGCACGCACCCGAGGACGCCGCTCTGCCGGTGCTGCCAGTCCGGCGTCGGCCCGGAGCGACAGCCACGGCCTCACCGGCCGCGCGGATGGACGACGTAGCGATGATCCTCTACACGTCCGGCACGACCGGACCCCCCAAGGGGGTCAAACTGAGCCACCGCGCCCTTGCCGCCGGAATCGACGCCCTCGCCCACGCATGGGACTGGCACCCCGACGACACCGTCGTTCACGGCCTTCCCCTGTTCCACATGCACGGACTCGTCCTCGGCGTGCTCGCCTCGCTGCGGATCGGCTCCCGCGTCGCCCACACCGTCCGACCCCGCCCCACCCACTACGCCGCCACCCCCGGATCGATGTACTTCGCAGTGCCGACCATATGGTCCCGCATCGCCGCGGACCCGAGCTCCGCACAAGCCCTCCGCCCAGCCCGACTGCTGGTCTCGGGCAGCGCCCCCCTCCCCACGACGGTCTTCGAAAGCCTCACCGGCCTCACCGGCCGCGCACCCATCGAGCGATACGGGATGAGCGAAACCATGATCACGCTGAGCACCCGCGCCGACGGGGAACGCCGCCCAGGCTGGGTCGGCGAATCCCTGCGCGGCGTTGAGACCCGGCTGCGCGCCGACAACGGCGACACGGTGCCACACGACGGCCACAGCATCGGTCGCCTCGATGTCCGCGGCCCCATGCTCTTCGACGCCTACCTCAACCGACCCGACGCCACGGCAGCCGCCTGGACCAGCGACGGCTGGTTCAGCACCGGTGACGTCGCGGTCTGCGACCCCAACGGATACCACCGCATCGTCGGCCGCGAATCGGTCGACCTGATCAAATCCGGGGGCTACCGGGTCGGCGCCGGCGAGATCGAAGCCGCCCTGCTCACCCACCCCGCCGTCCGCGAAGCGGCCGTCGTCGGACACCATGACGCCGACCTCGGCCAACGCATCGTCGCCTACATCGTCCCCGACGACACCCAACCCGCCCAGCACCTTGCGGACCGTCTCATCGACCACGTCGCCACCAGCCTGTCCCGGCACAAACGCCCACGCGCGGTCGTCTTCCTCGACGCCCTGCCAAGGAACGCCATGGGCAAGGTCCAAAAATCGCTGCTGTGCACATGAGCGCGCGTGACGGCTCAGGGTCATGAATCACTTGGTTGGCTCCGCCATACGGACCGAGCTTGGCGCCATCGCGCGTAGGAAGTTGATCTGGCCCCACCCGAAACGACAGTCGCCTTATCTGGCTGGCCAGATAAGGCCGACCCTGTGCGTGCCGATAACTTCATCCGCGCAGTTCAAGCGGCATGTTGATACTCGTGCAGGATGCCGCCGAGTCGATCACGTCTGCGGATGTCGAGGTGGTTGAGTCGGTCCGGTTCGGTGATCGGTTCGGGCAGTGAGCGCAGGGGTGCGGCGGCGTGGAGGGCGCGGTGGGGCCGGTGCTCGTTGTAGAAGGTCTCGTATTCGCGGAGCGCGTGCAGGAGATGGGCCTGGTTGAGGATCAAGGTCCGGTCGAGGAGTTCGGCCCTGCAGGATCGAACCCAGCGCTCCATGATCGCGTTCATGCGCGGCACGCGGATACCGGTCTTGACGATGGCGATGCCTTCGTCTTCGAAGACGTTGTCGAACGCCCGGGTGTACCTGCTGTCGCGGTCCCGGATCAGGTACTTCATCGTGACCCCGGCGTCCTGCAGGTCCATGACCAGGTTTCTGGCGAGTTGCGTGGTCCAGGCCGCGGTGGGGTGGGCGGTCGTGCCCATGATGTGGATGCGGCGGGTGGCGTGCTCGATGATGGCGAAGACGTACAGTCGGGCCCCGGTCAGGGTGCGGGTTTCGAAGAAGTCGGCGGCGAGGATCGCGTGTGCTTGGCTGCGCAGGAAGCCGGCCCAGGTCTGGTGGTCGCGCTGGGGTGCGGGTTCGATGCCGTGGGCTTGGAGGATTTCCCAGACGGTGGAGGGGGCGACCTTGATTTCCAGGGCGGCGAGCTCGCCGTGGATGCGCCGGTAGCCCCAGTTGGGGTTCTCTCGGGCCAGGCGCAGGATGAGGGCTTGGATGGTGCGGATGGTGGGCGGTCGGCCGGGCCGTTTCGGGCGGGAAACCTTGGCGTGGCGGCGGCGGAGCAGATCGCGGTGCCAACGCAGGACCGTATCGGGGGAGACGATCAGGTGCAGCTGCCGAAGTTGCGGCTTTGGGAGTCGGTGGAGGAGGGCGGCGCGGAAGGCCCGATCGGACCGGGTGAGGCGGGGCTTGTCGATCTGGCGCTGCAGGGTGGCGAGCTGGTGGCGTAGCGTCAGAATTTCGATGTTCTTGTCGATGTCGCTCATCGGCAGCAGCCGTATGAAGGTGAACACGCTCGTGAGCATCAGGTACGGCAGTCGCAGCAGCACGATCGATCATCCTGGCGTACGCATCCGGCGCTCCTCAGCCGTATCAGAATACATGCAGGTCACACGCTATGGATGGGGTTTTCGGCACCCACAGGGTTCCCCGTGTGTTGCCTGGACGTACTGGTCAGTGAGTCATATGTCGGGCTCGCCGGACGTGCTGCCACTGTCATGAGATGAGAGATCGGGGGTGTCGGTACTGTCACCGGGCTGTATAGGCGCAGGTCGCGTACTGACACGAAATCGAGAGATCGCAGCCAGCAGCACGATCTGCGCGCGCACCCGTGCCCGGTACTCGCTTCGGTGGCCCCAGGCCGCCTTCCTACAACCGCTTGCGTCCGGCAGCGGTCACAGAGATCAAGTGGGCAGCGGCAACGGGCATGGCAGACAGGCCGATCGCGAGAAGTGGATCAAGACAGCGGCAGGCTGCCGTATCCACGACGGCCACCGCGAACCGCCCATCACCGGGCACGTCATCCAGATCGGGCTGGATGGCCGCCATGCCCACACCCGCCGAGTCCACCTCGACCTCACTGGCCCAGAGGCTGACCGGCCGTGCCCGCACCGCCTGGCCGCAGCTGGGCCCGACCGGAGAGTCTCAGCTGGTGGCGGCCTTCGCGATCAGCTCGCTGATCTGATTGACCGCGGCGGAAGGACCAGGGAAGAACCGGTTCTTGGTCAGCGCGAAGGAAATGCCGGTCGCGGTGTCGGCATACGCCGCGCTGCCTCCCATGCCGGGCATGCCGAAAACGCTCAGCGTCTCCGGCGGGTTGGCTCCGGGCCGGCCGAGGTTGTAGCCCAGCGCGCGCGGCATCGGGAAGCCGACCATTTGGTCGACATCGTCCGTGGCCAGGGCCGTGACCTCTCGCAGCCGCTCGTCCGAGACCAGCCGGACACCGTCCACCTCACCAAGCAGCGCGGCGTACATCCTGGCCACCGCGCGGGCGGACATCGTGCCGCCCGAGGGAATGTCCGAAGTGAGCACCACGGGATTGTTGCCGTATGTGGCGCTGGGGGTCACGGCGGGCGGCGTGGCCTTCACCATCGGCATGTCGGCGGGCACCGCTGCCATCATCGCGGCGGTACCGGGCGCCTCCTCGAGTCGGGCGAGCCGGCCGAGCTCGGACTCCGGGACGCCGAAGAACAGTTCGTCGGCGATCCCCAGCGGAGCCGCCACCTCCTGCCTGAGTACTTGCGAGATCGGCTTGCCGGTGGCCCGGCGGACGATTTCGCCCATCACGAAGCCCCAGGTCATCGCGTGGTAGCCGGTCTTGGTCCCGGGCTCCCACCAGGGCTCGGAGCTGGCGATCAGGGCACACATCCTGTCCCAATCAGCCAGGTCCTGCACCGTGAGGTCGGACGGCACTGCCGGGACCCCGATGGAATGGGTCAGCGCGTGGCGGATGGTCGCCTTGTTCTTGCCGTGGGCGCCGAACTCGGGCCAGAGCTCCACGATCGGCCTGTCATAGTCAAGGGCACCGCGGTCTGCGAGGACGTGCACCACCGTCGCAGTCACACCCTTGCCGGTGGAGGCGCTGTAGAACGGGATGTCCGAAGTGACCGGACGGTCGCTGTCCGGATCGGCGACGCCCGCCACCGCGTCCACCACCAGCTCACCATGCTGGTACACCGCGACCTGGATACCCAGCTCGGCGCCGCACTCCACCAGTTGGTCAATGGCCTGTTGCACAAGCTTCTGCATGATGTTCATGCCCTCTCGATCTTTGGCTGCGGCGCTTGTGGGCACCGTTCACCCGAGAGTCGGCACCAACGGTGAGATCTCGACATCTCCACAGCCCTACTTGGCGCTGCCCGACCACCAGACGGCGGACACCTGTAGTGGTGTCATCCGCGTGGGGTGTTCACCGCGCGGTCGGCTGTCGTCCTGGCTCGCTGCGTGCGAGCGTCCCAGTGAGGCGATACGCCCGGCCCCGAGTGGCACTCCGAGCCTATCCGGTACCGAGGAAGATATTGCCCCTGCTATCGGTTGAGTGTTCATCAGCTGCCTGTCCTTGCTGTCGGTCGGGTAGGTCGACGGCACGATGAACGGCGGCAGGGGCTAACGCCTCGTCCTCACGGGCACGGTCTTCGTCCACCCCCTACGGCCACGAGAACCGGGCGGGACAGTAAAGAGCCGGGCAGAAGGCGCTGTCACGTTGGCTGGCTGAGTGGGAGGATCTTCGGGTTGATCATGCTGGAGAGGGTTGTCCGTGGGGGACGTGTCGCCGTCGTACAAGGGCCATCGGTACCCGGTCGAGGTGATCTCCCACTGTGTGTGGCTGTACTTCCGGTTTCCGCTGTCCTTCCGTGAGGTGGAGGAGCTGATGCTCGAGCGCGGTGTCGTCGTCTCGCATGAGACGGTCCGCCGCTGGTGTGCCAAGTTCGGGCAGAGCCACGCCAGCGCGCTGCGCCGCCGGCAGCCCCGGCCCGGCGACAAGTGGCATCTGGACGAGGTCTTCATCAAGGTCAACGGTGAGCGGAAGTACCTATGGCGGGCCGTGGATCAGGATGGCAATGTCCTGGACATCCTCGTGCAGAACCGCCGGGACACTGCCGCGGCCCGGAGGTTCTTGCACTTCTCGACGCGGCGCACGCCCGACTCGACGGGGAGCGTACGGACCTCAAGCTTGCCAAGGAGGCGGCAGAGGTGATCTCTGCCGAGCCCATCGAGGCGTACGCCCATCGGACTCGATGAGCGTCTCCGAACTCGCCGCCGCGCTCGGAGTGCGCCCATCAACATTGCGACACTGGGACGCCGAGGGGCTCGTTGTTCCCGACCGGGTCCCCTCACGAGGAACGCGACGATACTCACCGGCCCAAGCTCGGGATGCCCGGATCGTCCACCAGCTACGCAGCGCCGGGTACCGCATGACCCACTCCGGGCCCTGATGCCGGGCCTGCGGCACGGGCACCGATCGGAAGACGTCCGAGCCGCGCTGGCGGCCCGAGACGCGAGCATCGCGGTTCGCTCCCGTGCCCTCCTCGACGCTACTGCCGCGCTCTCTGCCGTCCTCACTGCCGCAACTCAGACGTGAGGTTCCGTCAACAACGTCCGCCCCACAACAGCTAGTTCAGAGAACGCATCAACACCCTGCTGCTCCAGCAGGTGCTCGCCGAACCGGCCTGGGCGAAGAAGCTGAGCGACGAGGACCGGCGCGGGCTGACCGCGTTGTTCTGGTCGAACATCAACCCGTACGGAACATTCCGTCTCGACATGGACAAGCGTCTCGACCTGGGGCTTTCGGTCAGTGTGCCCCGGCCACGCTCCCCCGAGTCCGCCTCAGCATTGGCGGGCTGAGCGCGTTGGTGGAGGGCAGAACTGACGCTTTCCGGCTCGCCTTCCTGCGGGACCAGCCGGGCCGTGGCGACGCGTTGTGCCAAGCGTGTGAACTTCTTCCACGGCTCGGTCACTTTCGCCGTCGGTTCTGCCCCGGCCGGCCTCAGCCCACCGCTTTCTTGACAAGCGCGCTGATGCGCTCTCCGTCGGCCGCGGTCAGTTCCCTCACGGCGTAGGCGGTCGACCACATGGCGCCGTCGTCGAGTGCCGCCTGGTCGCTGAAGCCGAGCGTGGCATACCTCGACTTGAACTTCTCCGCGCTCTGGAAGTGGCAGACGACCTTGCCGTCTCTGGCGTACGCGGGCATCCCGTACCAGTGCTTGGGCGCGAGGTCCGGAGCGGCGGTCTTGATGATCTCGTGGATCCGCTCGGCGAGGACGCGGTCCGCCTCCGGCATCTCGGCGATCTTCGCGAGCACGTCCCGCTCCGCCGCCGCCTCCTTCTCCGCCCGGGACGAACCGCGCCGCGCCGCCGCCTTCTTCTCCTCGCGTGCGTGCTCCTTCATCGCGGCCCGCTCCTCGGCGGTGAATCCGTTGTACTGCTCGGTGGTCGTGCCGGAGACCTCGGCGGGCGACTTCGTGGACGGCATGACAAGTTTCCTCTCGTACAGGGTCAAGCGGGGCGGGAGTGCGGGGGCCGGGAGTCAGGACGGCGTGGGGGCGAGCGACGCGGCAGCCTCCCAGGCGAACCCGTCCGGGTCGGTGAAGGTGTCGGCGGTGCTGCCGAGGACGATGCGGTGCGAGCCGGTGCCGTCGGCGGGGACGCCGAGGTCCTTGGCAAGGGCACGGCGCTTGTACAGCGCCAGCTTGACGGGGCTGGACTGACCGGGGGCGAACTCGGCGTACTTGCCACCGAAGCTCTTGGCCACGGTCAGGCCCCGGCCGACGTAGAACTGCTTGGTGGCCTTCACGTCCTCGACGCCGAGCAGCAGGACGACCTCGTCGATCTCGCGGGTGGCGGGGCCGGTGTCCTTCTTCGCCGAGGTCGCGATCTTCCAGCTCGTCCCGTCCGGGGCCTGGACGACGCCGCCGTAGCCCCACAGCGACTTCGCGGCGGGCTTCAGCACCGTGGCGCCGGCGTCCACGGCGGCGCCGACGAAGCTGTCGACGGTGGCCGGCCCGGACACCGTGAGCGCCAGGGTGAAGCCGCGGAATCCGGTGGAGTGCGCCTCGGACGCCCGAAGGCGTATGTACGTGTCCACGCCGAAGGCGCTGTAGAAGCGGCGAGCGGCCTCGGGGTCGGCCACCTCAAGGGTGACGGACGCGAGGGACGTGTTGGCTGCGGTGGAAGTGGTGGTTGCCATGACCATCACGCTAGGGGCTGTGCGGCGGCCGGGGCTTCTCGATTCCTGACCGGTCTTGAGACTTGCTTTGCCACGAACACCCCCATCCCGCTTGACGTCAAACGGCATGGGATGTCTGATCCGCCGTTGATTAGACACTCCCAGTCCGAGGGCTGCCAGCGCGCTGAGCTGGTCCTCGGTGAGCCGGTCGCGACGGCTTTTTTGGTTGCTGAGGAAGACGCCGAGTCGTATGGACGTGCCGTCGGGGAGTTCTTCGACGTGCTGCCTTGCGACGACGGTCTTCCCCTCGCGTTGGATGTACTGAGCGAGGGCCTGTACGCCCCGTTGGAAGGCTTCTGTACCGCGTGCCGCGCCCTTCTCGGCCCCTGTCTTCGCGTTGGTGCGCACCGAGTCCTTCTGGGGGCGTGCAGCTGGTTTCACCCCGAGTTCGCCGAGGCGTCGTTGCTGCTCGGGGTTCAGGCGTGCCCAGTCCCGCGCCTGCCGTGCGAGCCAGCGTCCGATGTCGTCGCCACGATGCGTCACTCCGGGCACGATCTCCTCGAGGCGCGCACCGGCCGCGAGGTGATGATGTGTGCTGGTTTGTCAGTGGTTTTTCGGCGTGGATGTGTCAGTGGTGTGGGGTGTTGATAGTGCTGGCTGGGATGGGGGCGGCTGGGTGTCTGCTGCTGACAGTGGTTGCCGATGTTGCGCTGACGTTTTTGACGAATCGTCAGGTCATGTTGGTACCGATCGGGATAGCGGGTGGATGGCTAGGGTTGTCCATCGCTGCAGCGGCTGAGAAAGCTCGACTGTCACGAAGCAGCCGCCGAGCTCGGCGTCACGGCCGCCAGCTGGGACAGATACAAGAGCGATCCCGCCCTGGCCCCAGAGCATCGTCATGGCCGACGGCACCGACCACCGCACTTCACAGTCGGGCTGATCCAGACGACGGCTTGGTGTGCTGCGCCGCGGAAGCTCCGCCGATGAGTTTTCGGCCGTTGTGCGGTCTACCTGTCGACGAAGGGAGCGCACCATGCGCAAGATCATTGTTTGCACGTTCCTGACGCTGGACGGTGTCATGCAGGCGCCGGGCGGTCCGGACGAGGACACCCAGAGCGGCTTCGAGCACGGGGGCTGGCAGAAGCCGGTGGCCGACGACGAGGTCGGCGCGGCCATCGCCGGTTGGTACGAGTCCTCCGACGCGATGCTGCTCGGCCGCAAGACGTACGAGATCTTCGCGTCGTACTGGCCGACCGCCGATCCCGACAACCCGTTCACCAATCGGATGAACAGCATGCACAAGTACGTGGCGTCTCGCACCCTGACATCCGTCGAGTGGCAGAACTCCACGCTGCTGGAGGGCGACATCGTCGATGCCGTGCACGAGCTGAAAGCGTCCGACGGCGGTGACATCAACGTCGTGGGCAGTGGCGACCTCGCCCAGACCCTCATGCAGCACGGCCTCGTCGACGAGTACCGGCTGACCATCCATCCGGTGATCACCGGCACCGGCAAGAGGCTGTTCGCCGACGGAGCGATCCCCACTGCGCTGGAGCCGGTCAGCGTCTCGACGACGAAGGGCGGCACCATCGTCGGCGTCTACCGGCCGAACGGTAAGCCCGGCTACGACAGCTACTAGCCTTGCCGTTTCGGCTGGGCTGGGGCGGCTGCGTTGATCATCAACTGTTGGGTGGTCGAGGCGATTCTGTTGCCTGGGCATGATGGAGTCCCGGCGCGATGGTCGGGTTCTCCGGGTCCTTCGGCATCGTGGTGTCAGTGCAGTGGGCAGGGAGCCGCCGAAAAATAACTTCGGTATCTGGTGCGGTTGTTGAGGTCTACACGGCGCTCCGGTGCCCCATCAGTGATCGACCGTGCCGCCCAGCGTGACGTGACCGCCAACGGGAGGGGTTCGGCAGGGTTCAGATGCGGGGCCAGTCCTGGCCGGCGGTCACCTCGAGTGCGATGCGACGCCATTGGGTCTCCCCGCCAGGCAGGGGCCAGGCCCAGGTGGGTTGTTGGGTGGTGTTCAGGTCGTGGAGGATGCGGACGAGCTGCGGGCCGGCGGTGGCGGTACCATCCGGGATGGTGGGGCCGTGGACGGCGCGGAGTTCGGCGAAGCGTGCCAGTTCGTCCTCGTAGAAGCCCACGGCCTCATCGGTTCGCGCGACCAGGTCGTCTCGCGGCACCGTGCGGTGCAATTGCAGCAGCGGAGGGTCGATGGACTCGGCGATCGCCGCGGCGAGCCGCGCGTGACCGTCCAGGATCAGATGGCTGTCCAGGCCGCTGACCCACCACAACAGGACGGGTGGAAGCGTCCCTTCCCGGGCCTGCTTGCGGTACGCCTTGACCCGGCTGTCGTCGGCATCGGGCATCGGCCGTAGCGGAAGGACCTCCCACGAATGGGAGTGGAAGAACCAGTCGAGGTATCCGGCCGGATGGCCGTCGACGATCATCGAGCCCCAGTACTCGGCATGCGAAGCGTCAGCGGGGCGCCAGCGCCGGAGCAGACTGTCGCACGAGAGCAGCCATCGGCCCTCGTGCAGCGGGCTGTCCGGCGAGTCGATGAGGTACTGCGTGAAACGGTGAGCCCACCGCTCCGGGCTTCCCGCCAGGGCGTGCCCCACATCGGCGCGCAACGGCGGGACGAACGAGCGGTACTCGTTGGTGCGCCAGAAGTCCACACCCTGAAGATGCTCGTCGACGACGGCGAGCAGCGCAGGTCGCGACAGCTGGGAGACCAGCAGTTGCGGCCCGGCACTGAACACGCACAGCCCCGGCTTTTGGCGGTCCTGTACATCCAGGGACAGGCCTATCCACGTGCCGTCGTCCCGCGTGACATCACTGTGCTGCATGCCGAGAGCGTAGACGGCTGCCTCGAGCACAGGACTCCGGCCGGAAACACGCGCGGTGCTCGCTGAAACTCCTCACTCCGTAGTTCAGCGGAGTGGGGAGCTTCAAAGAACGGCGATGTGGGTGGGCTGCAGAATCTGCTGGCCGCCGCCGTGCAGCTGGTCGGGGACAGCGGCGACAAGGCCCCGAATCTGGCCAATGCAGCGCGTCTACTACGTCGTCACGGGTCGACTTCGGGGCCAGTCGTATGCCGGGCTGTCTCAGATGGTGATGGTGAGGATCGCCGAGCCGGTGAGCTGGTGCGCCGCGGATCGTCCAACTCAACGGCATGTAACCAGTTATATTGGTTACATGGACTCCTCTGCAACCAAGGGGCTGACGCTGCACTCCCATACCGGCGTCGCCTACCGGTTCGACCCCGGCGCGCTGTGCCTGGAACTGCTGACCACCGGCGGCCCCGGCCCCTACCGCCGGTACGAGGTCTTGCACGAGCCCGCCGACCTGGCCGCCTGGGCGGACCGGTCGCGGCTGACGCCGACGCCCGTGCTGGAGATCTCCGAAGCCGAGGTGGCGGACGCCCGGAGGCTGCGCGACGCACTGTTTCGGGTGGTCATCGCCCACACACGCGGCGAGCCGAACCCGCCCGGTGACCTGGAGACCATCAACGAGGCAGCCGCCTGTCCAGACCTGGCACCCGCCGTTGCGCCGACCGGGAAGCGGCAGTGGGCCGGAACCCCTACCGGCACCCACCTGGTGGCCGCCGTCGCACGGGACGCCGTCGAGTTGCTGACCGGCCCTTTCGCGCACCGCATCCGCACCTGCGCCGCCGAGGACTGCCACCTTGTCTACGTCGACACCTCACGCCCCGGCCGCCGCCGCTGGTGCTCCATGGAGCACTGCGGAAACCGCCACAAGGTGAGGGCGCTGCGCGCCCGCCACTCCGAGGAAGGATGACCCCGATGCCCACCGGACTCACCAAAGACGCAGGCTGGCAGATCGGCGTGTCCCGCACGCTGCCCCACCCCGCGCCCGTCGTCTGGGACTTCATCAGCAGCTCCGAAGGGCTCGCCCTCTGGCTCGGCCCCGGCGCGGTCCTCGTCCCGGAACGCGGCGCCCCCTACCAGACGGCCGCAGGGGTGACGGGTGAGGTGCGCGGCTACCGCCCGGAAGACCGCATCCGCGTCACCCACGGCACCACCACGGTCCAGGTCGCCCTCGCCCCCACCGCCGACGGGGCCCGGACGATGCTCCGCTTCCACCAAGAGCACCTGGCGAGCGCCGAAGAGCGCGAACAGCAGCGGGCGCACTGGCGGCACATCCTGGACCAGGCCGCTGCCGTCCTCGACCGGCAGTGAGGGCAGCGCGCGACACCTGACTGGAGTTCAGCGCCTCAGGCGCCCCGAGGCGCCGAACTCTTCTCACAAACGACCGTTTATGAGATTGGGAGAGGCAGGGAGGCGGACGAGACCGCGATGTAGGCCAGTCCGTCGTACTCATCCGCCAAGGAGGAAGGGATTAGATTGAAGCGGTAGGTCCAGCGCGGCACCATGGCGCCGAAGCTTCGTGTGCCGTGCCGGCCTTTGAGCCACGCCTGTACGGCCCTCGGCGCGTCGACTGCGCTGCGCAGGTCCACGAGGTGGTTGCCGGGGTTGGCTGTGGCCAGCTGGGCCTCAATGGTGCCGGGGCGGGCAGGGCCGATCCGGTTGGTGACGACAGCGCTTGCAGGTGGTGTACTCCGCGTACGTTAGGCAGGCCCGGCCGTGGGGGAGCTGCGCCCCGCCGGACGATGTCCCGTGTGCGGTGACCAGCACTACGTGCACGGTGTGTGTGGCCCGTGCACTCCTTCGGCCCGGTCGCATTCGATGTCGCTGGGTGCGGACGTGCCCGGGGTCCGGGAAGCGGCCCAGGTGAGGCGGGGAAACGTCTGTGGGGACCGGGACGACGAACCGATCCGCGGCGCGTGCGACGCAGATGTGCAGGTCGGGGGCAGGGAGCAGGGGCGTGGTCGACAGATCAGCGTGCAGGGCGCAAATCACAGCACCGGCCAATGGCGATGTCGTGAGAGTGGGATACGGTTCGGCCGGGAAGAGCCTGCTCGGTCCACCCGAGCTGCGCCAAGGTCCAGACACGGAGGCCGCCCGAGGGGGAGCTGGATGCTGCAGGCATTGGGATTGGGACCGGCTGAAGAGGCCATCTACACCGCACTGCTGGCCCGTCCGACAGCCTCTGCGCAGGACCTCGCCCGGCAGACCGGACTTGAGAGCGCCGAGACCACCCGCATCCTGCTTGACCTGACGACACGCGGCCTGGTGGCGGTCGCCGACGAGGCCGGGAGTGGGGCACCTGACTCGGCTGACTGTGACGCCGGTTGCCAGCCCGCTCGCTACCGGCTCACACCCCCCTCAGTGGCCCTGGCCCCG
Organism: Streptomyces sp. NPDC057486; assembly: GCF_042802415.1. Classification (NCBI taxonomy): domain Bacteria; kingdom Bacillati; phylum Actinomycetota; class Actinomycetes; order Kitasatosporales; family Streptomycetaceae; genus Streptomyces; species Streptomyces sp. NPDC057486. The sequence continues at coordinate 24,676 of NZ_JBHVEE010000126.1, forward strand.
TTCCTTGCCGAGCAGCGCAACGCACTGCACCGGGCCGAGACCGCGTTCTCGATGCTGACCGAGCAGTACCGCACTACCGCTGCACACCCTGCGGGCAGCGTCGTGGAGGTGGTCGTCGGGGTGCAGCAGGTCGCACATCGCTTCCATCAACTGCAGCGTGGCGCCCAGCAGGAGCTGCTGGTCTTCCTCGTCGGCGAGCCCATAGCGGTGCCTCGCGAGGATGCCGACATGTCGGAGAGTTCCGCGCTGGACCGCGGAGTCGACTTCCGCGTCGTGGCTGCCAAGGACTATCTCGACGGTCCTGGTATGGCGAAGGACGCACGGGCGGGCATCACGGCGGGCATCGAGCTTCGCCTGGTCGACTCGCTGCCGCTGAAGATGATCGTGTCGGACCGGGAGCGCGCCATGGTGCCACTGGACATGGCGGACTCCGACGGCGAGCCGAGCGCGATCGTGGTGCACCGCAGCGGCCTGCTGACGGCCCTGGTCCATCTGTTCGAGAAGGAATGGGCCGAGGCCCGGCCGCTGTACACCACCGCCACGGGTGTGCGCGCGGAGCCGGCAGGCGATCAGCAGCCGACCGAGGGGGAGCTGGAGGTTCTTGCTTTGCTGCTGGCAGGCATCTCCGACCGGCGTGCGGCCGCTCAACTCGGCCTGTCCATACGTACCGTGGAGCGGCGGACACGCCGTCTGATGGATCTGGCCGGAGCGGATTCGCGCCTGCAACTCGGATGGCACGCCGCACGCGCAGGCTGGCTTTGACCTCCTCGTCGGCCTGAGGGCCGAGGAGCCTCCGTGACTTGGTGGTCGCCGAGCGAGGCCGGCCGCCAACTCCTGGCGGGTTGGACCGACCGGCACATGGGAGGCGGCGTCGCGGCGCGGAGCGTCATCGATTGACCACAACGCCGGAGGCAGAGTCGCATGACGCCGGGAGCCCGCTCGCTGTCGTGCGTGAGGCCGTTACCCCACCAGTCAGGTCCGAAGTCCCACCGAGCCGATGGAAGTGACCACGTGACGGAAATCCGCCATGCGGGAAACCCGTCACGCGCGGCATCCCCACTCAATCCACTCGTCTGGCAGGCTGCAGCCGCAGTTTGGCAGACGTTCATGGCTCGAATAGGGAGATTCATGCGTTCCATAACGCGTATGGCCTTGGGCACGGCGACCGCCGCCGTCCTGGCCGCCACGGCGGTCACGCCTTCCGGGGCGGCGGACACACCGCCTGACGGTGCTTCGGGGAAGCCCATCGTCGGCGGCGGGACCGCAACAAAGGGTGGCAAGCAGGTGACGGTCACGCTCGTCACCGGCGACAAGGTGATGGTGACCACGGACGCGTCGGGTCACAGCTCTGCGGCCGTACTGCCCCGCGAGGACGGCACGCAGCCGATAGTCCAGACCTATCAGAGGGGCAAGGACCTCTACGTCTACCCCGCGGGCGCCTCCCAGGCGATCGCCGAGGGCAAGGTCGACGAGCAGCTGTTCAACGTCACTGGGCTCATCCGCCAGGGATACGACGACACACACACCGACACGCTGCCGCTCATCGCCACCTACCGGAACAGCGTGAACGTTGCCGAGAGTGCGCCGGCGGCCCCTCGCGGGTCCGAGCGTGGCCTGAGCCTCCCGGCGGTGGACGGTGTCGCGCTCAAGGCGGGCAAGGACACCGCCGTCTCCTTCTGGCAGGACATCACCAACCCCCGTTCACGTTCTGGCTCCACGCTGAAGAAGCTGTGGCTGGACGGAAAGGTCGAGGCCACGCTGGACCGGTCCACCAAGCAGGTGCACGCGCCGGAGGCCTGGGCGGCCGGCTACGACGGCAAGGGCACCAAGGTCGCCGTGCTGGACACGGGTGTGGATGCCGAGCACCCGGACCTGGTGAACCGGGTGGACGCGTCCAAGAACTTCACGGATTCCAAGACCACCAACGACTATGTGGGCCACGGCACGCACACCGCCTCCACGGTCGGCGGGTCCGGAGCGGCCAGTGACGGCCGCAAGAAGGGCGTCGCCCCCGGTGCCTCCCTGCTCATCGGCAAGGTCCTCAACGACGCAGGCTACGGCCTGGACTCCTGGATCATCGCGGGTATGCAGTGGGCCGTCGACCAGCAGGCCGACGTCGTCTCCATGAGCCTGGGCAACCCCAGGATCGGCGACTGCGCCGACCCGATGGCCCAGGCCACGCAGGAGCTGTCGAAGAGCAAGCACACCTTGTTCGTCGTCGCCGCCGGCAACTCCGGCCCGGGCGCCGAGACCGTTTCCTCGCCCGGCTGCGTGCCCGGCGTGCTGACCGTCGGCGCCGTCGACCGCGACGACACCACCGCGCAGTTCTCCAGCCGCGGTCCGGTGGCCGTCACCCACACCCTCAAGCCCGAGATCGCCGCCCCCGGCGTCGACATCTCGGCGGCCAGTGCGGGCGGCCGCGGCGTCTATGCCTACCGGACGATGTCGGGCACCTCCATGGCCACCCCGCATGTCGCGGGCGCCGCGGCCGTCGTCCGCCAGGCCCACCCGGACTGGACCGCGCAGCAGATCAAGGCTGCCCTGGTCTCCTCCGCCCGCACCGATGGCAAGGTCGCAGAAGCCGACCAGACCGGCGGTGGGGTCCTGGACGTGTTCGGCGCGGTGAACCAGAAGGCGCTCTCCGCGCCGGCTGTCCAGGCCGGCAGCTACAACTGGCCGCAGGACGCCGCGGACCGCACCACCGTGCAGGTGCCCTTCACCAACACCAGCGACAGCGACCTCACGCTGGACCTGAAGGTCAGCGGAGTGCACGGCAACGACGGCAGCGACGTCACCTCCGGAATCATCAAGCCGGAGGAGAACAAGGTGACGGTCCCGGCGGGGGCCACCGCTCAGGTGCCGCTGCAGATCGACCCCACCGCCCGTCTGAAGGACGCCCAGTACGGTGCGATCACCGGCCGGATCCTGGCCACCGACGGCGATGTGCACGTCTCCGTGCCCGTCACCCTCTACGTCCAGCCGGAGACGGTCACCCTCCGGGTCAAGGTCGTCGACCGCAACGGCAAGCCCGCGACCGGCACCTCCTCCCTGGACGTCGCCAGCATCGACTCCGACGAGGGCGAGCGCCGCACCAACGCGGGTGCGCCCGAGCAGACCTACCGTGTGCGCCCGGGCGACTACGCCCTCAGCAGCTTCGTAGCGACGCCCGACGCGAGCAACGCGCCCGAATCGATCAGCTACCTCGCCCACCCGCAGATGCGGATCACCGAGGACACCACCGTTGTCCTCGACGCACGCAAGGCCCACCAGCTGAGCCTGCATACCGACCGCCCCTCGACGCTGCAGGGCACCACGTTGAACTACGCCCGCACGTGGGACGACACCTGGCAGCTCAGCGGAACACTCACGGCCGGCAGCGCCGTGCAGAAGTTCTACGCGGACATCGACGGGCGCGCCCAGACGGGCACCTTCGAGTTCCGGCCCACCTGGCGCGCGACCGGCTCCGAGGACGGCTCGTCCTACGTCTACAACCTGTCGTTCCCGACCGAGGGCCCGCTGCACTCCGACCAGGCCTACCAGCCGAATGACTCCCGGCTGGCCCAGGTCACCGAGACGTGGCATGCCATGGGCAAGGAGGCCGACTACATCGACGCGCTGTTCCTCCGTCCCTCCGGGAGCAGCAACACTCAGATCCCCGTGAGCCTGTACCAGACGGTCCACGTGCCTGGTACCCGCACCGCCTACTACACGACCGGCGACGACGCCTGGTACCACGGTGCGATGACCAGCTTCCCGTTCGCCGCCTTCATGAGCGACCAGGACCGCACCTACAAGGCCGGACAGCGGAGCGCCGAGGAGTGGTACGGCGGCCCCCTGCGGCCGGGCGCGGCGCGCGACGCCGACGGCAACCTGATGCTGGCTGCCGAGCGGCAGGGCAACCTGTTCGGCATCCAGAACGCCCTCTGGGTCGACGGCTCCGGCGACCACTGGACCTACGGCGGTTCCTTCGGCGACATCGGCAACCTGAAGCTGAAGCGCAACGGTGAGCAGATCGGCAAACTCGCCTATCCGTACGGCGTGTTCGAGGTGCCGGACGAGGACTCCGCGTACGAGCTCACCCAGCACCTGGAGAAGATCTACACCGGGGACCGCAACTGGCTGCGTACCACCGCTGCCGACACCACCTGGAGCTTCCGCTCGCACCGGGAGCCGGACGTCTACTCCCGCGGCCTGCCGCTCCTGCACCCGGCGTACGACCTGCCGGTGGACGGCATGAATACCCTGCCCGCGCAGAGCGGCATCAAGGTCGGCCTGTCGGTCGAGGGCCACGCCGGGTACACCGCGGGCGCGATCACGGCGGCCTCGCTGTCCTACTCCTACGACGGCGGCACCACCTGGACCCAGGCGCCGACCGAGCAGCAGGACGGCAAGTGGACGGCGGTCGTCGACCACACCGGCGCCGCCGGCAAGCAGGTCATGACGAAGGCCACCTTCACCGACGCCAACGGCAACGCGGTCACCCAGACCATCACCCGCGCCTACGACGTTCGGTAACCACACAGTCCGGCAGGGCCCTG
>NZ_JBHVEE010000127.1:0-28505 GCF_042802415.1 Streptomyces sp. NPDC057486
CAGGGCGACCACCGAGGCCTGGGAGTACCGCTTGACGGCCTGCTCGGCCGCCGCCTGGACACGGGCGTCGAGCGTGGTCTGCAGCGAGCCGGGCTTCCCCTTGGACAGGGTCAGCAGCGTCTTGTCCGGAGTGTTCTCGTCCTCCGACTCGATCCGGGTCTCGATACCCGCGGTGCCGCCGGCCTTCTCCCCGTACTTCTCGCGCAGCGCGTCCAGGATCGGCCCCAGCGAGGGGTACTTCTCCTTCGTCAGCACCTTGCCGTTGTGGTCGAGCGCCTCGATGGACGGGGCCGACGCCTCGCCGGTCTTCAGCGTTTCGCCGTCCGCCAGGTCCGGATGGATCACGGACGGTTTCCAGTCGATCAGCGGCCGGCCGGTGGTCAGGCCGCGCACGACGGTCAGTTCCGAGGAGTACGACCAGGGCTTGGACTTCCCCTCGAAGCTCACCGTCGCCTTCACGGTGAACGGGACCTTCGAGCCGGTTGCCGGGCCCGGGGTGATCACAGCCTTGGTGACGTGGGCCTGGTCGCTGTATCCGCTGAGGGCCGGTTCGGCGTCGACCGCGTTGTTGGTGAGCTGGGACGCGTCGGAAGCCTGGCCGGCCGCCCAGGCCTTGAGGAACTTCTCCGACGTCTCGCTGATCTCCGCCTTGCTCGGCGGGCCGGTCTTCACCTCGGCGGAGGTGGAGCGTCCGTCCGTACCGCCGCCCCCGCTGCCGCCGAACCCGTCGAGGACGTTGTACGCCCCGTACCCCACCCCGCCGACCACCAGCACGAACACTCCGCCGACGACGGCGACCTTCGCTCCACTGCGCATCTGTGCAGTCCCCCCTCCCCGGAAGGCCCTCTTGAACATGTTCAAGAGAGCGCTTGTGGGCACTTTACGGGACGGTAGTGACAGCGGGGGCTTTTGTTATCGGAAAGCGATCCGCGACGGCGTGAACAGTTCGGTCAAATCCAGGTATCCAGCCACATGCGGTTGCGCCAGGAGTTCTCCGGGATCGGCGTTCCCGTATACAGCGGCCAGAAGTAGATGAAATTCCAGACAATCAGCAGAACGAGTACGCCGGCCGCAATGGCCCCCCATGTTCTCCGCCGCTCACCGGACGGATCGCCGGACCCCAGGCCCAGTTCCCACTTGGGCCCGGTGCCCGCAGCAGGGCCGAGCATCGCGCCGATCATCATCGCCACCGCGAGACAGAGGAACGGCACGAACACGACCGCGTAGAACAGGAAGATCGTCCGCTCCTGGTAGAAGAACCAGGGCAGCCAGCCCGCCGTCACACCGCACGCGATCGCACCTGCCCGCCAGTCGCGGCGGAAGAACCAGCGCCACAGCACGTACAGCAGCGCGAAGCACGCGGCCCACCACAGCAGCGGTGTGCCGATCGCCAGGACCTCGCGGGCGCACTTGCCGGTCGCCGAGCTCGCGCAGCCGTTCTGCTCCTCGTAGAAGTACGAGACGGGACGGCCCAGGACGATCCAGCTCCAGGGGTTCGACTGGTACGTGTGTCCCGAGGTCAGGTTCACGTGGAACTCGTAGACCTGGTACTCGTAGTGCCACAGGCTGCGCAGCCAGTCCGGCAGCCAGGTCCAGTTGCCGCCCGATCCGTCGGTCGTCGCCCAGTCCCGGTAGTAGCCGTGGCGCTCGGGGTCGTTCCTGATGATCCAGCCGGTCCAGGACGCGAGGTACGTCAGGATCGCGACCGGCACCGTCGAGACGAACGCCGGCAGCAGGTCGTGCTTGATCACCGCCTGGTACGGGCGGACCGCGCCGGCCGTCCGGCGGGCGCCGACATCCCACAACACCGTCATCAGGCCGAACGCGACCAGGATGTACAGCCCGTTCCACTTCGTGCCGAACGCCAGGCCCAGCGAGAGCCCGGCAGCGATCCGCCACGGCCGCCACCCGAGACGCAGTGTCTCCGCGACCTGTGTGTCCGGGCGCAGCACGCCCTCGGCGTCGACCGGAAGCGCCGCAGCCAGCCTGCGCCGCGCCCAGTCCCGGTCGATCAGCAGGCAGCCGAATGCCCCCAGCACGAAGAACATCAGCACCAGGTCCAGCAGCGCCGTGCGGCTCATCACGAAGTGCAGTCCGTCGACGGCGAGCAGCGCGCCCGCCAGACACCCCAGGAACGTCGAACGGAACAGCCGCCGCCCGATCCTGCACAGCATCAGCACCGACAGCGTGCCGAGCACCGCCACCATGAACCGCCAGCCGAACGGCGTGAACCCGAAGAGCTGCTCACCGAACCCGATGATCCACTTGCCGACCGGCGGATGCACCACGTAACCGGGCTCCGTCGGCACCGGCACCAGCGACGGGTCGGCCAGGATCGACTTGTCGACGTCCTTCGGCCAGGACCCCTCGTACCCCTGCTTGATCAGGGCCCAGGAGTCCTTGGCGTAATACGTCTCATCGAATATCACCGCCTTCGGGCTGCCCAGATGCCAGAACCGCAGCACCCCGGCGACCAGTGCCACCAGCAGTGGCCCGCCCCAGGCCGACCACCGCACCAGCCGGTCGGCCGTCGACGGGGACACCCCCAGCACGGTCCAGAGCTGCTGTCCCGGCCGGGTGTACGGCGGGACCAGCCGTTCACGCAGCCCGATTACGGACCGGGGCGCATGGCCGAAGCGGCGCAGCCGCTGCTGCCAGGACGGGAGCTCTTCACCGTGCTGGTTCCCGGCGTCTTGACCCTGCTGGGCTTCGGGCGCAGTACTCGTCACCGCGCCATCGTAGGGAACGCATCTGTGCGACTGCTGTCGCCCGTGCTGGGAGGATGGCTGATGTGACTGGAACGACTGGAACGCTGGTACTCGCAGGGACCCCCATCGGCGATGTGGCGGACGCACCGCCACGGCTCGCCGCCGAACTGGAGACGGCCGATGTCGTCGCCGCGGAGGACACCCGTCGGCTGCGCCGACTGACGCAGGCGCTCGGCATCCACACCACGGGGCGTGTCGTCTCCTACTTCGAGGGCAACGAGTCGGCCCGTACGCCCGAACTCGTCGAGGCGCTGATGGACGGCGCCCGGGTGCTGCTGGTCACGGACGCCGGGATGCCGTCGGTCTCCGACCCCGGCTACCGGCTCGTCGCCGCCGCCGTGGAGAAGGACATCAAGGTCACCGCGGTCCCCGGCCCGTCCGCCGTGCTCACCGCGCTCGCCCTGTCCGGGCTGCCCGTCGACCGGTTCTGCTTCGAGGGCTTCCTGCCGCGCAAGGCCGGCGAGCGGCTCGGCCGGCTCCGCGAGGTCGCCGACGAGCGCCGCACCATGGTCTTCTTCGAGGCCCCGCACCGACTCGACGACACCCTCGCCGCGATGGCCGAGGTGTTCGGCGGCGACCGCCGGGCCGCCGTGTGCCGGGAGCTGACCAAGACGTACGAGGAAGTGAAGCGCGGCCCGTTGGGCGATCTCGCGGTCTGGGCGGCCGAAGGCGTACGCGGCGAGATCACCGTCGTCGTCGAGGGCGCTGCGGAATCGGCGGAGGAACTGGACGCCGCCGAGCTGGTGCGCAGGGTGCAGGTGCGCGAGGAGGCGGGGGAGCGGCGCAAGGAGGCGATCGCCGCCGTCGCCGCAGCCGCCGGGCTGCCCAAACGCGATGTTTTCGATGCGGTCGTCGCGGCAAAGAATGCGGCTCGGACCGGCCCAGCGGAAGGCAAAGGGCTATCGTGAAAAGCAAAGCGCGAGCCGCGCACCGGCCACTTTTGCCACGAGAAGGCCAAGACCGCTCCAACACTCGACAGGACCTGGTGCGCTCCCGCCGGTAAAGGCGTCCACTGAATCAGGGACGCATTCTCCGGAGTGCTTGTCCGGCGGACAAGAGGAGCAGGCATGAGCGAGATCGCAGCAACCACCGTGCATGAGGCGTATGCCTTCGCCTGTATGGGTTGCGGACATGGTTGGGAACAGGTCTACGACATCGAGCACCACACGGACGGCCGCGGCCAGCCCTTCGTCGTGTACCGCGTGCAGGGGCAGCTCGTTCCCTCGCCGTTGAACCGGCTCACCTGCCTCAACTGCGACGGGCACAAGGTCCGCATCATGCGCGCGGGGCAGGTCTCCTCCATCGCGGAAACCCTGCGACGCCTGAACTTCGCGACCCCGACCGGCGCCACCGCCGGGCCCATACCGGCCTCGGAGAGCGCGTCGGACCACTCCCCGCGTCAGTGGCGTTTCGTGCATGTGTTTCGCACGCGGCAGCGCCGTAAGTGAGGTCCGCGCCCGGTGACACCGGGCTCTCATAGGATCGCCCTATGAGCTCCAAGGACGCGCCGCCGCTGCCCGAGCCCCTTCGGGTACCGGTCGCCGATTCGCACACCCATCTGGACATGCAGGATGCCACCGTCGAGGAGGGCCTGGCCAGGGCCGCGGCGGTGAACGTCACCACCGTGATCCAGGTGGGCTGCGACGTGAAGGGCTCGCGCTGGGCCGCCGAGACCGCCGCCGCGCACCCGAGTGTGTACGCGGCGGTGGCGCTCCACCCCAACGAGGCGCCGCGCATCGTGCACGGGGACCCGGACGGCTGGTCGCGGCAGGGTGGCCGCGAACCCGGCGGGAAGGCCGCGCTCGACGAGGCGCTCGCCGAGATCGACCGGCTGGCCGCCCTCGACCGGGTGCGCGGCGTCGGCGAGACCGGGCTCGACCACTTCCGTACCGGCCCCGAGGGCATGGCCGCCCAGGAGGAGTCCTTCCGGGCCCACATCGAGATCGCCAAACGGCACGGCAAGGCGCTCGTCATCCACGACCGCGAGGCGCACGCCGATGTGCTGCGCGTCCTCGCCGACGCGGGCGCCCCCGAGCGGACCGTGTTCCACTGCTACTCCGGTGACGCCGAGATGGCCCGGATCTGCGCGGACGCCGGGTACTTCATGTCGTTCGCGGGCAACGTGACGTTCAAGAACGCCCAGCCGCTGCGGGACGCGCTGTCCGTGGCGCCGATCGAACTGGTCCTGGTGGAGACGGACGCGCCGTTCCTCACCCCCGCCCCGTACCGCGGACGCCCCAACGCGCCCTATCTCATTCCCGTGACGCTCCGGGCCATGGCGGAGGTGAAGGGGGTCGACGAGGACACCCTGGCGTCGGCGATCAACGAGAACACGGCGCGCGCGTTCGACTACTGACGCCTCGCCCGTGACGGTATGCAGTCGCGCCGTTTTGGAGAGTGACGGAAGGTCCACTATCGTCCCGGACGCCCCTCGGGCGACCGGACGGACGGATCTTCTGGAGCGTCGTGAGCAATCTGCAGGGCAGTCACCGCGCGGCAACGGGCAGGGGCGGTACGGCGGTGGAGACGCCGCCGAGCGTCCCCGCGCCGTCGTTCCATGGGCGGGTCCATGAGTCGTTCCACGAGGAGGAGACGCTCGTCGCCCCGTGGCCGGTCCACGAACCGACCGTCGTCGATGCCCAGGCGCCACCTCCCGCCCCCGCGGGCATCCGCACCGGCGGCCGGGCCGAGGCCCGGCGGGCCGCGCGGCGGCACAGAGCCCCCGTCCGCCCGGAGAACCTGCGCCGGCTCGTCCCGCAGGCCCTGGTCGTCGCCTTCCTGGCAGGCGGCACCACCGCCTTCCTCGCCGACGACAAGGCGGTGGAACTCACTGTCGACGGGGAGCCGCGCACCCTGCACACGTTCGCCGACGACATCGACGAGCTCCTCGACGAGCAGGGCGTCACCGTCGGCGCCCATGACGTCATCACCCCCGCGCGCGGCAGTGAGCTCGAAAACGGCGACGAGGTCACCGTCCGGCACAGCCGCCCGGTGACCGTCACCGTCGACGGGGTCCGGCGCCGGATGTGGACCACCGCCGGCACGGTCGACGGCGCCCTGCGTCAGCTCGGGGTGCGCGCCGAGGGGGCGTACCTCTCCGCGACCCGCTCCTCCGCGATCGGCCGGACCGGGCTCGCCCTGGACGTCCGTACCGAACGCACCGTGACCTTCATGGCCGACGGCCGGGAACGCACAGTCCGCACCAACGCCGCGACCGTCCGCGAGGCCGTCGACGAGGCGGGCATCACGCTGCGCGGCGAGGACACCACCTCCGTGGACCCGCAGAGCTTCCCGCGCGACGGCCAGACGGTCTCCGTGATGCGGATCGCCTGCTCCCGCGAGGTGTGTGAGGAGCTCATCCCGTACGCCGAGCAACGCTCCGAGGACCCCTCGCTCCTCGCCGGTACGGAAGTCGTCGAGCGCGAGGGCAGGCCGGGCGCCCGCCGGATCACGTACGCCGTGCGGACCGTCAACGGCGTCCGGCAGCGGCCCCGGGTGCTGGACGAGGAGACCGTCCGCACGCCGGTCGACCGGATCGTGAAGGTGGGCACCGGGCGGCGTCCGCAGTCGGTGGCGGACGTGGACGGGCCGAACTGGGCCGGGCTCGCGGCCTGCGAGTCCGGCGGCCGGACCGGGGCGGTCGACCCCAGCGGCACGTACGGCGGGCTGTACCGGTTGGACACGCACACCTGGCATGCCCTCGGTGGCAGAGGACGCCCGCAGGACGCCCCGGCGTCCGAGCAGACGTTCCGGGCGAAGAAGCTCTACGTGCAACGGGGGGCGAGCCCGTGGCCGCACTGCGGCCGTAGGCTTACCGGGTGAGCAGCACAGAGCCCGACGCCCTCCTGGGGCCCGCAGACATCCGCGACCTGGCCGCGAAGCTGGGCGTACGCCCCACGAAGCAGCGCGGTCAGAACTTCGTCATCGACGCCAATACGGTCCGCAGGATCGTACGGACCGCGGAGGTCCGCCCGGACGACGTTGTGGTGGAAGTCGGGCCGGGGCTGGGTTCGCTGACCCTGGCGCTGCTGGAGGCGGCGGACCGGGTCGTCGCCGTCGAGATCGACGACGTGCTCGCGGCGGCGCTGCCCGCCACGGTCGCGGCCCGGATGCCGGGCCGCGCCGACCGGTTCTCGCTCGTCCACTCCGACGCGATGCTGGTCACGGAGCTGCCGGGCCCGGCGCCCACCGCCCTTGTCGCCAACCTGCCGTACAACGTCGCCGTGCCGGTCCTGCTGACGATGCTGGAGCGGTTCCCGACCATCGAGCGGACCCTGGTGATGGTGCAGGCCGAGGTCGCCGACCGGCTGGCCGCCCGGCCGGGCAACAAGGTCTACGGCGTGCCCTCGGTGAAGGCCAACTGGTACGCGGACGTCAAGCGGGCCGGGTCCATCGGCCGCACCGTCTTCTGGCCGGCCCCGAACGTCGACTCCGGTCTGGTGTCGCTGGTCCGGCGCACCGAGCCGATCACGACGACCGCGAGCCGGGCCGAGGTCTTCGCCGTCGTCGACGCGGCGTTCGCCCAGCGCCGCAAGACGCTGCGGGCGGCCCTGGCCGGCTGGGCGGGTTCCGCGCCCGCCGCCGAGGCGGCCCTGGTCGCGGCCGGGATCTCACCGCAGGCCCGGGGCGAAGCACTGACGATCGAGGAGTTCGCGGCCATCGCCGAGAACAAGCCCGCCCCGAAGACCGATGAGGACCAGCCCTCCGGGAGCAGTGAGTGAGCGTCACCGTCCGCGTCCCCGCCAAGGTCAACGTCCAGCTCGCGGTGGGTGCCGCGCGCCCCGACGGCTTCCATGACCTGGCCAACGTCTTCCTCGCCGTCGGCCTGTACGACGAGGTCACCGTCACCCCCGCCGACGAGCTGACGGTCACCTGCTCGGGCCCGGACGCCGCCCAGGTCCCGCTGGACGCCTCCAACCTCGCAGCCCGCGCCGCGATCGCGCTCGCCGAGCGCCACGGCATCGCGCCCCACGTGCACATCCACATCGCCAAGGACATCCCCGTCGCGGGCGGCATGGCGGGCGGCAGCGCCGACGGCGCGGCAGCGCTGCTCGCCTGCGACGCCCTCTGGTCCACCGGCGCCACCCGGGACGAGCTGCTCGCCATCTGCGCGGAACTCGGCAGCGACGTGCCGTTCTCGCTGGTCGGCGGCGCCGCCCTCGGGATCGGCCGCGGCGAACAACTGACCGCGATCGACGTCGGCGGCACCTTCCACTGGGTCTTCGCGGTCGCCGACGGCGGGCTCTCCACCCCGGCCGTCTACGGCGAGTTCGACCGGCTCACTGCGGACACCGACGTCCCCGCACCGGCGGCCTCCCCGGCGCTCCTCGACGCTCTGCGCAGAGGCGACACCCACGCGCTCGCCGGTGCGCTCTCCAACGACCTGCAGCCCGCCGCGCTGTCCCTGCGGCCCTCGCTCGCCGACACCCTCGCCGCGGGCACCGGGGCGGGCGCCCTGGCCGCCCTGGTCTCGGGCTCCGGGCCGACCACCGCGTTCCTGGTGGCGGACGCCGAGTCGGCGCGGAAGGTCGCGGACGCGCTGTTGACGTCGGGGACCTGCCGGACCGCGCGCGTCGCGGTGTCCCCGGCGCCGGGTGCCACGGTGCTCTGACCGCGGGTACTCAGACGGGAACTGAGTACGGTCGCGCTGCCGCCCCCGGGGCGTCGGGCGCGACCGTACCCGTATGGGATCAAGTGTTCGTGAACTGGCCGGGGCCACCCCCGCCACCCGGGACCGCTACATCGATCTGCTGCGCGTCGCCTCGCTCGGGACGGTCGTCCTGGGGCACTGGCTGATGGCCGCCGTCACCACCGACGGTGTGGGCAACCTGCTCGCCGTCGTCCCCGGGCTCCAGGTGCTGACCTGGGTGCTCCAGATCATGCCGGTGTTCTTCTTCGTCGGCGGGTTCTCGCACGCCCTGTCCCACCGCTCCCTGCGCCGCAAGCAACCGGAGGGGTCCACGGACTCCGTCTACTCGGCCTTCCTCCGGGCCAGGCTGCAGCGGCTGCTGCGCCCCACCATGGTCTTCATCCTGGTCTGGGGGGCTGCCGCGCTGATCGTCCAGCTGCTCGGCGGGGGCGGCGGACTGACCGGGGTCACGCTGCGGCTGGTCGCCCAGCCGCTCTGGTTCATCGGGATCTACCTCGCGATGGTGGCGTTCACCCCGCCGCTGCTGACGCTGCACGACCGGTACGGCTGGGGCGCCTTCGCCGGGCTCGCCGGGGCTGCGGTCGCGGTCGACGTGCTGCGGTTCGCTGCCGGTGTCCCGTACATCGCGTTCCTCAACTTCGCGTTCGTCTGGCTGGCCGTGCACCAGCTCGGCTTCCTGCGCGCCGACGGCCGCATCCCACGACCCGCGCTCCTGGCCGGCATCGGCCTTGCCGCCGCCTTCGCCCTGGTCGCGCTCGGCCCGTATCCGCTCTCCATGGTCGGGATGCCCGGGGAGAAGATCAGCAACATGGCGCCGCCCACGCTGGCCCTGCTCTGCCACGGCCTCTGGCTGGTCGGTGCGGTCGAGCTGCTGCGCGGCCCCGGTGCCCGGTTGGTCGCCCGCCCGCGCGTGTGGCGCGGGGTCGTCGCCGCCAACGGGGTCGCGATGACGGCTTTCCTCTGGCACCTCACCGCGATGCTCGGGGTGTACGGGGCGATGCTCGCCCTCGACGTGCCCCTGCCCGAGCCGGCGAGCGGCGCCTGGTGGGCGCAGGTGCCGGCGCGGATCGCGGTGGCGGCGGTCGTCACCGCGGGGCTGGTCGCCGTCTTCCGTACCTTCGAGCGGCCGGTGTCCGCGGTACCGGGGACGGGCTCGGGGCCGGTGTCCGCGCTCGGTGTGACGCTCTGCCTGTTCGGGGTGCTCGGGGTGTCGACGGTCGGTTTCGGCGGGCTGCTGGAGGGGCGCACGGCGATGCTGATCGCGGTACGGGTCAGCGCCCCGGCCGCCGTCGCGATGGCGCTGGGCGGCTGGCTGCTGGTGGAGCGGGCGGGGCGGCGCCGGTCGGGCTGACCACGGGCGCCGCGGAGACCCGCATTCGTCTCAGCCGAGCCGCACGCTCTTCTTCGCCAGCTCGTACGCCGGGAGCATCTCCTGGTGCTCCTGCGGGTCCAGCCCGCCGAGGTGCACCACGACAGGTCCGCTCGGGGTGGAGACGGCGAAGGCCCGCTGCTTCATGGGCTCGTCCAGCAGCTCGCTGCTGAAGGTGTAGCGGACCTCGGCCGCGGTCAGGGCGCCTGCCTTCACCTCGGTGTACGCGGCTTCGGAGGCGTTCGGGTCGGCGGCCAGGAACGCCGTCAGGACCTGGCGAGGGGTGCCGTCGGTACGGTCCCCGGTCCACACCCGCAGGAAGCCGATGTTCCCGGCGGGCTTCGCGTCGATCTCGCAGACGAGCGTGAGCGGTCCCTGCTTGCCCAGTTCGCTCAGCTCGTCGTCCTCGGCGACCCGGACGGCCGCCGGCTTCCAGGACGCCGCGAGGTCGAAGGTGACGGGCAGGGCACAGGCAGAACCGGAGCCCCCGATGCTGCCGCCCTTCACCGCACTCCTTGCCGCGGTCCTCGGCTTCGGCGCCGCCTCCTTGCCGTTACCGCCGTCGTCCGGGGCGGACGACGTGCAGCCGGTCACCGCCACCGACACCGCCGCCAGCACGGCCATGACCGCGCCGCGTACCGAATTGATCACCATGGAAGTCCTCTGTCCCCGCCCTGATCGATCGCCGCACGCTAACCCACTCGCGTGGCGATTACCCTGGGAGGTCGATCGATCCCCCAGTCAGGAGTGAAATGGCCGTCAATCTGGTCAATGTCGAGCAGGTCAGCAAGGTGTACGGCACCCGTGCCCTGCTCGACGGTGTGTCCCTCGGTGTGTCCGAGGGGGACCGGATCGGTGTTGTCGGCCGCAACGGCGACGGCAAGACGACCCTCATCCGGATGCTCGCCAAGCTGGAGGACGCGGACGCAGGCCGCGTCACCCACAACGGCGGCCTGCGCCTCGGTGTCCTCACCCAGCACGATTCGCTCGACCCGAAGGCGACTGTCCGCCACGAGGTCATCGGCGATCTCGCCGACCACGAGTGGGCGGGCAGCGCCAAGATCCGTGACGTACTGACGGGACTCTTCGGCGGGCTCGACCTGCCCGGCTTCGAGCACGGCCTGGACACCGTCATCGCCCCGCTCTCCGGCGGTGAGCGGCGCCGGATCGCGCTCGCCAAGCTGCTCATCGCCGAACAGGACCTGATCGTCCTCGACGAGCCGACCAACCACCTCGACGTCGAGGGCATCTCCTGGCTGGCCCGGCATCTGCAGGGCCGACGCTCGGCGCTGGTCTGCGTCACTCACGACCGGTGGTTCCTCGACCAGGTCTGTACACGCATGTGGGATGTCCAGCGGGGCACCGTCCACGAGTACGAGGGCGGCTACAGCGACTACGTCTTCGCCCGCGCCGAGCGCGAGCGGATCGCCGCGACCGAGGAGTCCAAGCGGCAGAACCTGATGCGCAAGGAGCTGGCCTGGCTGCGGCGCGGCGCTCCCGCCCGCACCTCCAAGCCGCGCTACCGCATCGAGGCGGCCAACGAGCTGATCGCCGATGTGCCGCCGCCGCGCGACACCAGCGAGCTGATGAAGTTCGCCAACGCCCGGCTCGGCAAGACGGTCTTCGACCTGGAGGACGTGACCGTCCAGGCCGGCCCCAAGACGCTGCTCACCCACCTCACCTGGCAGCTCGGCCCGGGCGACCGGATCGGTCTGGTCGGCGTCAACGGCGCGGGCAAGACCTCGCTGCTGCGGGCGCTGGCCGAGGCGGCACGTACCCAGGGCGACGCACAGCCCGCGGCCGGGAAGATCGTCGTCGGCAAGACCGTCAAGCTCGCCTACCTCTCCCAGGAGGTCGCCGAGCTCAACTCGAACCTGCGGGTACTGGAAGCCGTTCAGCAGGTACGGGACCGGGTCGACCTCGGCAAGGGCCGGGAGATGACCGCGGGTCAGCTCTGCGAGCAGTTCGGCTTCTCGAAGGAGAAGCAGTGGACCCCGGTCGCCGACCTGTCCGGCGGTGAGCGGCGCCGGCTGCAGATCCTGCGCCTGCTGATGGACGAGCCGAACGTCCTCTTCCTCGACGAGCCCACCAACGATCTCGACATCGAGACCCTGACCCAGCTGGAGGACCTCCTCGACGGCTGGCCCGGGTCGATGATCGTGATCTCCCACGACCGGTTCTTCATCGAGCGGACCACGGACCGGGTGATGGCGCTGCTCGGCGACGCCACGCTCCGGATGCTGCCGCGCGGCATCGACGAGTACATCGAGCGCAGGGAGCGGATGGCAGAGGCGTCCTCGCCCGCCCCGGCTGCCGCGGCGGTGAAGGAGTCCGGCGGGGCGGTGGCTCCGGCGGTGTCCGCACAGGCGGCGCGGGCGGCGAAGAAGGAACTGCAGAAGATCGAGCGGCAGCTCGACAAGATGTCGAGCAGGGAGACGACCCTGCACGCACAGATCGCCGATAACGCCACGGACTTCGAGAAGGTGGCGAAACTGGACGCGGAGCTGAGGGAACTGGTGGCGGAGCGCGACGAGTTGGAGATGCGCTGGCTGGAGCTTGCCGAAGGCGCCTGACAGCCGCTCAGCGGCCGGTGGTGCTGATGGTGTGTTCGATACGGGTGATACAAAGGATTCCCGTTCGACCGCACCAAGGGGGACGTTCCGATGACCTGGCCGCCCGGCCCGCACCAGCCGCAGCCGCCACAGGGTGAATTCGGGGCTCCGTTCGAGCCTGTGGAGCCGATGGGGCCCACCCAGCCGGTGCAGGGATACGGCCAGCAGCCCCCGCCCCCGTCGCAGCCCCAGCCCGGTCCGTACGGATACGGGTACGGCCAACCGCAGCAGCCGTACCCCGTCGGCCCGGCGACGGGTGGCCCCGGCGGCCCTGCCGGTCGTCACCCCTCGGGCCGCAGACGTACCGGCCTCGTCGCCGCCGTGGTCGCCGGGGTCCTGGTGGTCGGCGGTGGTGTCTGGTTCGCCGTGAGCGGTGGTGACGACGGCAGGAAGCCCGTGGCGCACGGCGGCGCCGACGTCGGGAAGCCCACCTCCTCGCAGCCCGTCCCTCCCCCTGTCGAGGCCGAGGTCGTCGACACGGCCGTACCGGTCGACGGGCTCAACGCCGCACGCAAGCCGGGCGAGGCCAAGGTCCTCTGGATGCGGGACAACGGTATCGACGTGCCGCGCAACGGCGCCGACGCGTATGGCCCCTGGCTGACCGGGGACATCGTCGCCAAGGGCATGTACCGCACCGTCTCCGGCTACTCCGTGGCCGACGGCACCCGGAAGTGGGCGCTGAAGCTGCCCGCCGACCTGTGCGCCGCACCGACCCTCCCCACCGCCGACGGCAAGATCGTCATCGGCCTCAAGGAGAGTGCCTCGTCGGACTCGGTCTGCTCCGTCCTGCAGATGATCGACCTCAGGACCGGAACGGCGGGCTGGAAGAAGACCGTTGAACGCAAGGGTGTCCAGGACCTGTTGTCGGACGTGGCGATGAGTATCGGAGGGGATCTCGTCACCTTCGGGCGCGCGAGTGCTTCCGTGGGCTACCGGGTCAGCGACGGAAAGGAAGTGTTCGGCAAGAGGCAGGGTGTCTGCCAGCCGTTCGCGTTCACCAGCGGTCCCCGGCCGATCGCCGCCACCAGCTGCCGCACCGACGCCGACGAGCAGGACAAGCAGCAGGTCGAGGAGATCGACCCGGCCACCGGCACACCGAAATGGACGTACCGGGTCAAGACCGGCTGGCGGGTCCAACAGGTCTACTCGACGAGCCCGCCGGTGATTTCGCTGAAGAAGGGCGATGGCGAGGGCGGGGCGTGGGCCATCGTCACGCTGCGGGACAACGGCACGTACCGCTCCCAGATGATCGGCGGCAAGAACGAGAACTACGCCGCCACCTGCGACGCGGACCTCGTGGTGAGCGGCAGGAACCTCGACGGCTGCGCCGGGGTCGCGGCCGACGACGACACGTTCTACCTGGCGACCAAGCCGGTGACCGTGGGCTCCGCTCTCACCAACAAGGTCGTCGCCTTCGACCTGAACACCGGCAAGGCCAAGTGGAGGGCCGCCGCCCCGGCCGGGCAGATCATGCAGCCGCTGCGGATGAACGGCCGGAACGTGATAGTCCGGGTGGAGGGCACCTACCGGAAGAGCGGAGCCGTCGCGAGCCTCGCACCGACGGGCGGCGCCCCGACGATGCTGCTGCGGCATCCGGCGTCGACGGCCGAGGCCGAGAGCTCCTTCGACATGGCGAGGCTGGTGTATGCGGGCGGCCGCTCCATCCTGGTGAGCGCACGCGTGAGCGCGACCGACGACAAGGAGGAGAAGAAGGTGAAGACCGTCCTGGTCTTCGGTCCCTGACGGCCCGCGAGGTCCGCAAGGACTCTGACGAGCCGTCATGAAACTGAATGTTTCTGATGGTTCGTCCGGATTCGGGCGATACTCGGAGATGTGCGAAGGTCCTTGACATGCCGAACCCCCGCTGTCCGAAGTCATGACAGTTTGCGAAGAGTTGGCACCCGCACATCGAGCGGCACCCGTCGAGGCGCACCGGCTGCGGTCGCGCGACGCGCGCTCCGGCTGCGTAACGGCGGCATCACGAGGCGGTTCTCCCTTGGGAACAGGGGGTGGACCGACCCGGTGTTCGAACGCGCGCTGATGGTAAAAAGAAGCCCCGCTCGACTGTCGTGACGCCGCGGGAGCCATGCCCGATTCGCTCCTTTCCAAAGGGAATTCAGCCCTGCGGAATCGCGGGGGAGACCGGAACGGGCACCGGACCGCACGAAGGGGGACGTGCTGATGACCCAGCCGCCCAGCCAGCAACCGCCGCAGGGTAGTCCTCAGCCGCCCGGTCAGCCGCCGCAGATGCCGGCCGCGCCGCCTACTGCCCAGCCCGGTTACGGCTACCCGCAGGCGCCGGGTCAGGAGCCCGGCCAGGCGCCCGGCTACGGCTACCCGCAGCAGCCCGGCCCTTACAGTCAGCCGGGCCCGTACGCCCAGCAGCCGGGCCCCTACGGTCAGCAGCCGGGCCCCTACGGTCAGCAGCCCGGACCGTACGGTCAGCCGCCGCAGCCCGGTTACGGCTACCCGCAGCAGCAGTACCCCGGCGCCCCGGTCCCGGGCGGCCCGGTGGGTCCCGGCGGCGGCAGCGCCTTCAAGGGCAAGCCCGCGGTGATCATAGGTGCCGCGGTCGCGGCGCTGCTGGTCATCGGCGGTGGCGTGTTCCTCGCCACCAGCGGCGGTGACGACGACAAGAAGCCCGTCGCGCACGGGAGCGCCGACGACCAGAAGGCGACCGCCTCGCCCTCCGTCAACGAGGGCGACGGCAACGGCGACGGCCGCGCAGGCGACGACGACCTCAACGCCGGTCGCAAGGCCGGCGAGGCGAAGGTCCTCTGGCTGCAGAAGAACGACGTCGACCTGCCGCGCAACGGCTCCGACGTGTACGGCCCCTGGGTCGTCGGCGACACCGTCGTCAAGGGCATGTACCGGGCGATCTCCGGCTACTCCGCGGCCGACGGCAAGCAGAAGTGGACGCTGAAGCTGCCCGCGGATCTGTGCTCCGCACCCGCCCAGACCACCACGGACGGCAAGATCGTCATCGGGGTCAAGAACGGTACGACCGACAAGGCGGACTGCGCGGACCTGCAGATGATCGACCTCAACACCGGCAAGGCCGGCTGGAAGAAGTCGATCAAGCAGAACGGCATCTGGGACATGATGTCGGACATCTCCCTCGCCATCAGCGGCGACACCGTGGCCGTCGGACGCACCGGCAACTCCAACGCCTACCGCGTCAGTGACGGCAAGGATCTGTTCGGCAAGCAGTCGGGCAACTGCCAGCCGTACGCCTTCGCCGGCGGCACGAAGCTGATCGCCGCCTCCAGCTGCCGCACGGCCGACGTCGACAAGCCCCAGAACCAGATCCAGGAGCTCGACCCGGTCACCGGCAAGCCCAAGTGGACGTACCGTCCCGCCGTGGGCTGGGAGGTCGACCGGGTCTACTCGGCGAGCCCGCTCGTCGTCTCGCTGACCCAGAGCGAGAAGAAGAAGTGGAGCATCCTCGCCATCAAGGAGAACGGCACGCTCCGTTCCCAGCTGGTCGGCGACAAGGGCGACAAGTTCGCGCCGGACTGCGGCAGCGCGTTCGCCATCTTCGGCAAGTCGCTGCAAGGCTGTGTCGGTGTCGCCGCCGACGCCAACACCTTCTACATGGCGACCACGGCCGACTCCAGCGGCACCGCCCGCACGAACAAGGTCGTGGCGTTCGACCTGAACACCGGCAAGCCCAAGTGGAAGGCGGCGGCCCCGGCCGAGCGGACCATGACGCCGCTGGGGATGGAGAGCGGCAATGTGCTGCTCTACCTGGAGGCCTCGTACAACAAGGGCGGCGGGATCGCCACCCTGGCGCCGACCGGTGGCTCCCCGCGGGTGCTGCTGCAGCACCCGGCGTCGACGTCCCAGATCGAGAGCTCGTTCTACAACCCGAAGATTGTCTACGCGGGCGGCCGTTCCTTCATCGCGAGCGGGCGGGTCAGCGCGACCAACGACAAGGAAGAGCTGGAGACGAAGACCATGATGGCCTTCGGCAAGTGACGGCTCACGCAGGCACCCGACGGACCATGACCGACCACGCCAGGTCCCGACCGACCGGCTCTCTTTCCCCCGAGGTACGTACGCCATGACACAGCCGCCCAACGACCCGCCCCAGGGCGGGTTCGGCGCCCCCCAGGACTCGCCGCCCCAAGGGTTCGGGGCACCGACCCCGCCGCCCGCCGACCCGTTCGGCAAGCAGCCGGCTCCGCAGCCCCCGTCGCCGCCTGCCGGAGGGTTCGGTGCTCCGCAGACGCCGCCTGCCGGTGGGTTCGGTGGCCCGCAGACGCCGCCTGCCGGTGGGTTCGGTGGCCCGCAGACGCCGCCCGCCGGCGGGTTCGGTGCTCCGCAGACGCCGCCCGCAGGTCCGCCGCAGCAACAGCCCGGCTACGGCTACCCGCAGCAGCCCGGCTACGGCTACCCGCAGACACCCCCGGGCGGGGGATACGGCATGCCGCCCGGTCAGCCGCCGCAGCAGGGGTACGGCTACCCGACCGCTCCGATGCAGCCGCAGTACCTGCCGCCGCAGCAGGGCGGGAACGGTGGCAAGAAGTTCGGCACCCAGACGCAGATCGTCGTCGCCGCAGTGGTCGCCGTGGCGCTGATCGTCGGAGGTGGCGTCTGGTTCGCCTCCAGCGGGGGCGACGGCGGCAAGAAGGAGGAGGCGTCCAACTCCACCGGTACCACCGGTGAGGGCAAGGGCGGCTCCGGCAGCGGTCTCGGCGGCGGCAAGGAGAAGGTCCCGGCGAACACCAGGTCCACGGTCGCCTTCCAGCTCCCGGAACCGAAGGTCACCGACGTCACGGCGGTCAACGGTTCCTGGCTGACCGACAAGGCCTTCGTGAAGACCGGCGTGAACGAGATCGTCGCGTACGACAAGGTCAAGGGCACCAAGCTCTGGTCCATTGCGCTGGACGGCCAGCTCTGCGCCGCCTCCCGGCACATGTCCAAGGACTTCAGGACCGCCATCGCCTTCGAGGCGGGCAAGGCCACGAAGGCGAACAAGTACCCGCCGTGCACCCAGGTCGGTGCGCTCGACCTGACCACCGGCAAGCTCATATGGAGCAAGTCGGTGACCGCCGCCAGCGGTGGTGACGATGCGATCCGGTTCGACGAGATCACGCTCAGCGGCACCACGGTCGCCGCGGGCGGCACCGAGGGCGGCGCCGCATTCGACCTGGCGACCGGCGCCGAACGCTGGAAGCCGAAGGTCAGCCCCGACGGCTGCTACGACAAGGGGTACGGCGGCGGCGAGGCGCTCGCCGTGGTCCGCAAGTGCGGTACGTACGACGACCCGCAGCTCGTCATCCAGGCGCTGAACCCGACCACAGGAGCCCCGCTCTCCTCGTACAAGATGCCGCCCGGCGTCGAGTACGCGAGCATCGTCTCCACCAAGCCGCTGGTCGTCGCCGCCGACGTCGGCGACACCGCCGGTGACGGCAGCGGGATCTCGGACTTCTTCTCGATCGACGCGTCGACCGGCAAGCTGCTCACCAAGATCGCCGCGGACGGCGAGAAGTACGCCGCCCGCTGCGGCTCCACCGAGGTCGAGACCTGCCAGCAGCTCGCGGTCGGCAACAACCGCATCTATCTGCCGACCGAGGAGCACGAGGGGAGCACGGGCGAATACGGCGACACCAACGAGATCGTCTCGTTCGACCTCACCACCGGCAAGCCGACCAGCGACAAGGCCGACGCGGGTGACCGGTACACGATGTTCCCGATCCGTATGGACGGGTCCAACATCATCGCGTACAAGGAGCCCCCGTACGACAAGGGTGGCCAGATCGTCTCCATCGACGGCTCCACCTTCAAGCAGACCGTGCTGCTGGAGAACCCGACCGACGAGGCCGTCCGGAACGCGGAGACCAGCTTCTCCGCGGACTACGCCGAGTTCCTCTACTCGGACGGCCGGCTGTTCATCTCCGAGACGATGGTGAGCAAGCGGGGCGACAGCTCGCTCGACGCCGATCGGCACCTCGCGGTCTCGTTCGGCGCCGGCTGACGCCTTCACGGGAAGTACCACGCACCACAGCCCTGCCGGTCGATCGTCCGACCGGCAGGGCTGTTCGTTCGCCGCCCGATTCCGGCTCCCTTCTGCCCACTTGCCATCGGCCAAGTGCCCCTGAACGGCACATGATTCGGCATTCCGGGGGTCTTATGCCTGGTACGGGGCACACGACGTCGAACAAGCGTGTAGCTTGCCGGGTCAAGAGGGCCGGGGGGCCTGGGTCCTGATAGGGGGTTCTCGATGGGCGTGCGGCTCATGGTGGTCGATGACCACCGACTTCTCGCCGAGGCGCTCGCCTCGGCGCTGAAATTGCGGGGACACCGGGTGCTGGCGGCGGCCGCGCCGACCGCCGGCGCGGCGGACATCGTGGTGAGCCGCGCCCCGGAGGTGTGCTTGTTCGGTACCGCGACGCCCGCCGATCCGGGCGCGTTCGACCCGATCGCCCGGATCAAACGGGAGCGACCGCAAGTGGCGGTCGTGGTGCTCGGACCGGTGCCCAGCCCGCGCGGGATCGCGGCCGCTTTCGCCGCCGGCGCCGCCGGATACGTCAGGCACGACGAGCGGATAGAGGGCGTCGAGCGAGCGATGGTCAAGGCGCGTGCCGGGGAGACGGCGGTCGCGCCGCAACTGCTCCAGGGCGCTTTCGCCGAGCTGCTCAACCCGGCCGCCCAGCCGGACGACGAAGGGCAGCAGCTCCTGCAGATGCTCACCCCGCGCGAGATCGAGGTCCTGGTACGGGTCGCGGAGGGCGAGGACACCCGGCTGATCGCGGACGGGATGCGGATCGCGCCGAGCACCGCCCGTACACATGTGCAGCGGGTCCTGATGAAGCTGGGCGTCGGCTCCCGGCTGGAGGCCGCGGCGCTGGCGGCCCGCACCGGGCTGCTGGAACGGGCGGCGGTCGACACCGGGCAGAAGGGGCCGGACGCCGTGTGACGTCCGGCCCCGGTGGGGCAGTGTGCCGACTACTCAGGCATCGGTGCCGGTGTCGGAGCCGCCCGGAGCCTCGGCCGGGCGCAGCTTCAGCCACACCAGGAAGAACAGCCCGAGGACCAGCATGGCCAGCCCCGTCCAGAGGTTGATGTGGACGCCCTCGGCCTTCTTCAGGTCGGCCTCGGACGGGTTGATCCCGGCGATCGTGACGATCACCCCGTAGACCACGAAGAGGCCGCCGATGATCCGCCGGATGTCGAAGAGGCGGGCCGCGGTGGCGGACTTGCGCTCCAGTTCGGAGACTTCCTTGTGCAGGTCGGACATGGTGATGCCTCCGATCAGACCGAGTAGGGCAGGTAGCAGAGGGCGGCGAGGACGATCGCGCCCCAGCCGAGCAGGGCCGGCTTGCGGTACCAGGCGTCGTCGCCCTCGTCCGGTGCCTCCACCGCATCCGGGGACTCGGTTCCGTACACCAGACCGGCGAGTTCGGCCTCGGGCTTCGGAGCCGTGAAGAGCGTGACGACGACCATGACGACCGCACCGGCGACGAAGCCGACGATCGCGGAGACGAAGTTGGCGCCCTGGTCGGTCGGGATGTCTATGACACCCTGCTTGTAGATCCAGAAGTAGTTGATCATCGCGGCGGTGGTGCCCGCGACAAGCCCCCAGACCCCGGACTTCATCGAGGCCCGCTTCCAGAACATGCCGATGATGAAGACCACGAACATCGGGACGTTGAAGAACGAGAACAGCGTCTGGAGGTAGCTCATGATGTTCGAGAAGCTGGCGGCGATGAAGGCCGTGCCGATGGAGGCCAGCACCCCCACCGCCGTGATGAGCCGGCCGAAGCGCAGGTAGTACGCGTCGCTCCGGCCCTGCTTCACGTACCGCGCCCAGATGTCCGTCGTGAAGACCGTGTTGAACGACGACACATTGGCCGCCATACCGGCCATGAACGCGGCCAGCAGACCCGTCACCGCGATGCCGAGCACACCGTTGGGCAGCAGTTCCTGCATCAGCAGCGGTATGGCGTCGTTGTAGGTGAGGTCCGAGCCGGGGGTGCCGATCTTCGGTACGAGCACGGCGGCGACCAAGCCCGGGATCATCACGATGAAGACGATGAAGATCTTCGGGAACGCGGCGATCAGCGGCGTGCGCCGGGCGGCCGACAGATTCTTCGCGGACAGGGCGCGCTGCACCTCGGCGAAGTTGGTTGTCCAGTAGCCGAAGGAGAGCACGAAGCCGAGGCCGAGGATGATCGTCAGCCAGTTGGCGCCGAGCGGGTTGGCGTCACCGATGCCCGTACCGCCCCAGGCGGACAGGAAGTCGGAGCCGTGGCTCTTCTCCAGCGAGCCGGTCAGTCCGTCCCAGCCGCCGACGCGCTTGAGGCCCAGCAGGGTGAGCGGGATCAGCGCGGCGAGGATGACGAAGAACTGCAGCACCTCGTTGTAGATCGCCGAGGAGAGTCCGCCGATGGTGATGTAGACGAGGACGAAGAGGCCCGCGACGACGATCGCGACCCACTGCGGCCAGCCGAGGAGCGCCTCCACGACGATCGACAGGGCGTACAGGTTGACGCCCGCAATCAGGATCGCGGCGAAGGCGAAGAGTATGGAGCTCAGCAGGTGCGCGGACTTGTCGAAGCGCTGGAGCAGGAACTCCGGTACGGAACGGACCTTCGACCGGTAGTAGAAGGGCATCATCACCAGGCCGAGGAAGACCATGGCCGGGATGGCGCCGATCCAGTACCAGTGGACGACCGCGACACCGTACTGCGCGCCGGTGGCCGCCATGCCGAGGATCTCGGTGGCACCGAGATTGGCCGCGACGAACGCGAGACCGGTCACCCAGGCAGGCAGTGACCGACCGGAGAGAAAGAAGTCGAGGCTGGTCTTCACACTGGCCCTGGCGGCGAAGCCGATGCCGAGAACCACGACGAAGTAGATCGCCAGAATCGTGTAGTCGAGCCCGTTCGTGGGGAGCCGGAGCCCTTCGGCCAGATATTGCATGTGGGGGTACTCGCTTCGTTGCGCGAACTGAACTCGAAGGAACCTACGCTCTTGTGTTCAAAAAATGAACAGTTTTCCTGGGGTTCTTTGTTTGATTGTGATCGAATGTGCAGAAAGGTCCAGGTCCAACGGGCGTGACCTCACAAGAGATGCAGGTCACACGCGGTGTCGCAGCACCATTGACGTGTGTGTTGACTTGTGGTTTGTTGTGTTCGGTTATGTTTGGAGGAACCTGGTGAAGAAGACGGTTACGACGCTCGCCGACGGCCGGGAGCTGCTCTACTACGACAGCCGCGACGACGTGGTCAGGGATGCCGTCGACCGGCGGCCGCTCGACGCCGTCTCGACCTCCTCGGAAGTCCGTCGCGACCCCCTTCTCGGGGACAGCGTCGCCATCGCCTCGCACCGCCAGGGGCGTACGTACCACCCGCCGGCCGACGAGTGCCCGCTCTGTCCGTCCCGGGACGGCCGGCTCAGCGAGATCCCCGACGACAGTTACGACGTGGCCGTCTTCGAGAACCGCTTTCCCTCGCTCGCCGGGGACTCCGGTCGCTGCGAGGTCGTCTGCTTCACCTCCGACCATGAGGCGTCCTTCGCCGACCTCACCGAGGAGCAGGCCGGCCTGGTCCTGGAGGCATGGACCGACCGCACGGCCGAACTCGCCGAGCTTCCGCAGGTCAAGCAGGTGTTCTGCTTCGAGAACCGGGGCGCCGAGATCGGTGTGACGCTCGGCCATCCGCACGGGCAGATCTACGCGTACCCGTTCGTCACCCCGCGCACCGAGCTGATGCTCCGCTCGATGGAGGCGCACCGCGAGCGGACCGGCCGCAACCTCTTCGACGACGTCGTGGCCCGCGAGCTGGCCGACGGCGAGCGGATCGTGCTGACCGGCGAGCACTGGGTGGCGTTCGTGCCGTACGCGGCGCACTGGCCGTACGAGATCCACCTCCACCCGCGCCGGCGCGTCCCCGACCTGCGGGAACTCGACGACGCCGCGCGCACAGAGTTCGCACAGATCTATCTGGAACTCTTGAGGCGATTCGACCGGATCTTCGGCCCCGGTGAGCCGCCGACGCCGTACATCTCGGCCTGGCACCAGGCGCCGTTCGGGGAGCCCGGACGTGAGGAGTTCGGGCTCCACCTCGAGCTTTTCACCATCCGACGCACCTCCGGCAAGCTGAAGTTCCTCGCGGGTTCCGAATCCGGCATGAGCGTGTTCATCAACGATGTGCCGCCGGAGGCCGCGGCCCAGCGACTGCGAGAGGTAGCGAGCGCGTGAGCAAGCCCCAGAAGAAGTACCTGGTCACGGGTGGCGCGGGATATGTCGGCAGCGTGGTTGCCGCGCATCTTCTGGAGGCCGGCCACGCGGTGACCGTCCTCGACGACCTGTCGACCGGGTTCCGGGAGGGTGTCCCGGCCGGGGCCGAGTTCATCGAGGGCCGCATCCAGGACGCGGCCCGCTGGCTGGACTCCTCCTACGACGGGGTGCTGCACTTCGCCGCGTACTCCCAGGTCGGCGAGTCCGTCACCGACCCGGAGAAGTACTGGGTGAACAACGTCGGCGGATCCGTCGCGCTGCTCGCCGCCATGCGCGACGCCGGGGTCCGCACCCTGGTCTTCTCCTCCACCGCCGCGACCTACGGCGAGCCGGTCTCCAGCCCCATCACGGAGTCCGACCCGACCGCCCCCACCAACCCGTACGGCGCCACCAAGCTGGCCGTCGATCACATGATCACCGGCGAGGCGGCCGCGCACGGACTGGCCGCGGTCTCGCTGCGATACTTCAACGTGGCGGGTGCGTACGGAAGTTGCGGCGAACGCCACAACCCGGAGTCGCACCTCATCCCGCTCGTGCTCCAGGTCGCGCTCGGACAGCGCGAGTCGATCTCCGTGTACGGCGACGACTACCCGACCCCCGACGGGACCTGCGTACGCGACTACATCCACGTCGCCGATCTTGCCGAGGCCCACCTCCTCGCCCTGGACGCGGCAACCGCGGGCGAGCACCTGATCTGCAACCTCGGCAACGGCAACGGCTTCTCGGTGCGCGAGGTCATCGAGACCGTCCGCAAGGTCACCGGTCACCCGGTCCCCGAGACCGCGGCCCCGCGCCGGGCCGGTGACCCCGCGGTGCTGGTCGCCTCCGCCGCCACCGCCAGGGAGCGGCTCGGCTGGCAGCCGTCCCGCGCCGACCTGGCCGGAATCGTCTCCGACGCCTGGACGTTCGCCCGCCGAGAGGAGCCCACCACCCCATGACCGACAACGCTGAGCTGGTCACCGCTTTCACCGAGCTGTACGGCACCGCCCCCGAAGGGGTCTGGGCGGCCCCCGGCCGGGTCAACCTGATCGGCGAGTACACCGACTTCAACGACGGTTTCGTGATGCCGCTCGCCCTGCCGCACACCGCGCGCGCGGCCGTCGGCCGCCGCACCGACGGCGAGCTGCGGCTGCACTCCACCGACGTGCCGGGCGGTGTCGTCCAGCTGCGGGTCGACGAGCTGGCACCGCACGAGGGCCACGGCTGGGCGGCGTACCCGGCCGGTGTCGTCTGGGCCCTGCGCGAGGCGGGCCACCGGATCACCGGCGCGGACATCCAGCTGACCTCGACCGTCCCGACCGGCGCCGGGCTCTCCTCGTCGGCCGCCCTCGAAGTGGTCACCGCACTCGCGCTGAACGACCTCTTCGGACTCGGCCTGGACGCAGCCGAGCTGGCGGTGCTGGCGCAGCGCGCCGAGAACGCGTTCGTCGGCGTGCCGTGCGGGGTCATGGACCAGATGGCGTCGGCGTGCTGCGTCGAGGGTCACGCCCTGCATCTGGACACCCGCGACCTCACGCAGCGCCAGGTCCCGTTCGACCTGGCCGCGCACGGCCTCCAGCTGCTGGTGGTCGACACCCGGGTCAAGCACGCGCTGGGCGACGGTGCCTACGCGGAACGGCGGGCCGGCTGCGAGGCGGGCGCCCGGGCGCTGGGCATGGCGACGCTGCGCGATCTTCCGTACGAGGGTCTGGACGCCGCGCTCGACACGCTCGTCGAGTCCGGCGCGGACGAGTCGGTCGTGCGGTACGTACGTCATGTGGTCAGCGACAACGCGCGGGTGGAGCAGGTCATCGCACTGCTCGACGCGGGCGAGGTGCGGGCGGCGGGACCGGTCCTCACCGCGGGCCATGTCTCGCTCCGCGACGATCTGCGGGTCTCCTGCCCGGAACTGGACCTGGTGGTCTCGACGGCGAACGCGTCCGGGGCGCTCGGTGCGCGGATGACCGGCGGCGGGTTCGGTGGTTCGGCGATCGTGCTGGTGGACGAGGCGGGCGCGGACGCGGTCACCAAGTCGGTGCTGGAGGCGTTCACCTCGCACGGGTACGCGACGCCCGGCGTCTTCCCGGCGGTCCCGTCGGCAGGCGCCCGTCGCATCGGGTGAAGGTCTTCGTCAGGATGAACTCGGTGACTCCGGGCGGGTAGTTGTCGACCTGCCCGATCACCTCGTAGCCCCGCTTCCGGTAGAAGTCCGGAGCCTGGAAGCCCCAGGTCTCCAACCGGGAGCGGGCGCAGCCGCGGTCCACCACGGACACTCGTTCCGCCTCGGCGAGCAGTTGCGAGCCGAGGCCGGAACCGCGGTGGAGCGGGTCGACCCAGAGCAGATCCACATGGAGCCAGTAGGCCCAGGTGCGCCCGGCCAGTCCACCCGCCAGCTCACCGTCGCCGTCCATCGCCCAGACCTCCAGCGGGAGTTCGCGCTCGGCGGGGGTGGCGAGGAGTGCGCGGAGCTCCGGGGAACATTCCGTATTGCTGTGATGCAACCGCTCACCCAGCAGAAGGCGACGCTCTTTGTCTACTTCTGTCTCAAGACGAAACATGAACCACACCCTAAACACCGAGGTCCATCAGTTCTGTGAATTGCCTTCCGCTCCGGGCCCCCGGCCGTACGCTGATGCACAGCACCGGTGGGGGCCGGTGCTGATTCAGGGGTACGAGACAGTCGGGCGCGACGCCCGGGGCGGGGTGGCAGTCGGCATACGGCGGCGGCCGTAGAACTGCGGTTCACCCTCATCGCTCCGGGCGTCGTGCCCGCACTGGTCCGTTCCGTTCGGGGGGTCCTGGGGTGGCCCCGGAGCAGATGGTGTGTGGGGGTACCTGTGGTTCGTATCCGGGTTCTCGTGGTGGATGACCACCGCATTTTCGCCGAGTCGCTCGCGGCGGCACTCGCGGCGGAACCGGACGTCGAGGTGGCGGCGGCGGGCAGCGGCCCGGCCGCGCTTCGCTGTCTGGAGCGCGCGGCCGCCGAAGGCCGTAGGTACGACGTGATTCTCGTCGATGCCGAACTGGGCATCCTGCCGGCGGCCAGGGGACGTACCGTTCCCGGCCCGGTGCCGGTCCCCGCCCCGAGAAGCGGGGAACACGCCCCGGTCGACGGGATCTCGCTGGTCGCCGGGGTCCGTTCGGGCCAGCCGTCCGTCCGTACGGTGGTGCTCGCCGAGAAGGACGACCCGCGCCGGGCCGCGCTGGCGCTGCAGGCCGGGGCCTCCGGCTGGGTCGCCAAGGACTGCTCGCTGCAGCGGCTGCTCACGGTCATCCGGGGGGTGCTCCGCGACGAGACGCATCTGCCTCCGGCGCTGCTCACCGGTGTTCTGCGCGAGCTGACGGCAGCCCGCAAGCACCGCACCGAGAGTGAGCAGCTGGTCGAGTCGCTGACCCCGCGCGAGCGCGAGGTGCTGCGTTGCATGGTGGCGGGGCTGGGCCGCAAGGCGGTGGCGGAGCGGCTGTATCTCTCCCCGCACACGGTGCGTACGCATATGCAGAACGTGCTGGGGAAGCTGGGTGTGCACTCGACGCTGGCCGCGGTGGCGCTGGCCCGACGCGCCGGTGTCGGACCGGCCGATCTATCCGGGAATGTTGTCGAACGGGGCGGTCAACTGGCGTAGCAACCCGGCCAGTTCGCCGCGCTGGTGACGGGAGAGCTCGCCGAGGATGGCGCGCTCCTGGGCGAGCAGTCCGGCCAGCGACTGGTCGGCCTTGTCGCGCCCCTCCGCGGTGAGCCGGACCAGCACGCCACGCCGGTCGCTGGGGTCGGGGAGCCGTTCGACGAGGTTCTTCTTGGTCAGCCGGTCGATGCGGTTGGTCATCGTGCCCGAGGTGACCAGCGTCTGGGTGAGCAGCTGGCCGGGGGAGAGCTGGTACGGGGCCCCGGCGCGGCGCAGCGACGTCAGTACGTCGAACTCCCACGGCTCGAGATCGTGCTCGGAGAAGGCGATCCGGCGTGCCCGGTCGAGGTGACGGGCAAGGCGCGAGACGCGGCTGAGCACCTCAAGCGGTTCCACGTCGAGGTCGGGGCGCTCGCGACGCCATGCAGCGACCAGTCGGTCAACCTCGTCCTCCATGTGGATCAGTGTAAAGGGTCTGTCGACATGAAGTCTCTTGAATTCGAGTGTCTTGACATCAAGATACTTAGCGGGGACCCTGGCTGCCATGACGACACCGACCTGGGATCCGCAGCAGTACCTGCGCCACGCGGACCATCGCACCCGCCCGTTCCAGGATCTCCTGTCCCGCATCCCGGACCCCCCGGCCGCCCCCACGCCCCGCATTGCGGACCTGGGCTGCGGCGCGGGCAACGTCACGGCACTCCTCGCGGCCCGCTGGCCGAGGGCCCGGATCACCGGGTACGACAACTCCCCCCAGATGCTGGAGCGGGCCCGTGCCCACGCCACACCCCTCCTGGACTTCGCCGAGGCCGACGCGGCGACCTGGACGCCGGCTGAACCGTACGACCTGATCGTCTCCAACGCCCTGCTCCAGTGGGTTCCCGGCCACGTCGGCCGCTTCCCCGACTGGCTGGACGGCATCACCCCGGGCGGCACGTTGGCCTTCCAGGTCCCCGGCAACTTCGACCAGCCCACCCACACCCTGATGCGTGAACTGGCGGAGTCCCCGCGCTGGCGTTCCCGCCTGGCCGGCGTCCTGCGCCACGCCGACGCGGTCCTCGGCCCCGCCGCCTATCTGGACGCCCTGACGGCCCCCGGCATCACGGCGGACGTCTGGGAGACCACGTACCTCCACCTCCTCCAGGGCGAGGACGCCGCCCTCGACTGGGTGAAGGGCACGGGCCTGCGCCCCGTCCTGGCGGCGCTCGCGGACGACCCGGAGGCGCACGAGGCCTTCCTCACCGAATACCAGGACCTGCTGCGCACCGCGTACCCGAAGGGTCCGCACGGCACGGTCTTCCCGTTCCGCCGCATCTTCGCCGTGGCCCACAAGGAGAAGTGATGATCGCCGCAGTGGACCACGTCCAACTGGCGGCCCCGGCAGGCTCGGAGCCCGCCCTGTGCACGTACTACGTGGACGTCCTGGGAATGACCGAACTCCCCAAGCCCCCGGTCCTGGCGGCCCGCGGCGGCTGCTGGTTCCAGGCGGGACCGGTCCAGCTGCACCTGGGCATCGAGGCCGACTTCCGTCCGGCGAAGAAGGCCCACCCGGGGCTGCGCGTCACGGGCATCGAGACGTTCGCGGAACGGCTGGAGGCACACGGCGCGCCGGTGCACTGGGACGCCGGCCTGCCGGGGCACCGGCGCTTCCACTCCTACGACCCGGCGGGAAACCGGCTGGAGTTCCTGGAGCCGGTGGACGGGTGAGCCGGGGAGCCGGTCGAGCGCGCGCGGGGTCCGATCCCGATCGGTACGGCGGCACGGTGGGCTATGCGGCGCTCAGGGCCCCCGTCACCTGCTCCAGATCCACCGGCATGACCGCGATCAGGACAGTCCCGTCCGACGACGCGCACTCCACGATCCGGGAACCCGGATTGATGACCAGACCCTCACGTGTCGACACGGCGCGCACCGCGGTCCGGTGCAGATCGTCGGGGAGGACGACCGCCGACCTGCCGTAGGCGGGGCGCCAGGTCAGGGGCTTCGCGTGGATCAGCAGCCGCCCGGGGCGCCAGCGGTTGCCGTGGGACGCCCGCTTGATCATGCACGGGATCCCGGCCGGTGCTCCGTCGGCTGCCCGCGCCGACCGCTGCCGGTGTCTGCGGCGGATCAGCATGCCGATGAGAGAACCGACGACGCCGAGCACCACACAATCGATCACGAATTCGATCACACCTGTATTGAAACAGGTGGGGGACGTCGAGGGGATGAGCGCGGGCTGCCCGCCGCCCGTCCGGCACCGCCGTACGGCGGTGCCG